>JBLIIE010000008.1:0-67938 GCA_047634635.1 Granulosicoccus sp.
AACTTCAAGGCAATTTTTTTTAGTTATTAGTTGGTTGAAATACCCCTAGCCAGAGTATTCTAGAAGGATGGATTTGAAGCCCTTTTTAATCGCAGGTGTGGACGAAGTTGGCCGAGGTCCGCTAGCGGGCTCTGTGGTGGCCGCAGCGGTTATTCTTAATCCTGCCAAGCGCATTGACGGGCTGCTCGACTCCAAGTTGTTGAACGAGGCAACTCGAGAATTACTGGATGTTGAAATCCGCGCTCACGCACTGAGTTTTTGCATAGCGGAGGCAAGCGTTGAAGAAATCGACACCATTAATATTTTGCACGCCAGCATGTTGGCAATGCAACGCGCTGTTGAGGGGTTGAGCATTACTCCAGACCTTGCGCTCATTGATGGCAATCGTTGTCCTGAAGTCACTTGCGCAAGTTCTGCCATCGTCAAAGGCGATCAACGCGTTCAATCTATCAGTGCAGCCTCAATCATTGCTAAAGTGTTTCGTGATCACCAAATGATGGAACTGCACGAAATTCATCCCGAATACGGATTTGCCAGTCACAAAGGCTACCCAACGGCGCAACATCGGCAAGCCCTTATCGACTATGGCGTCATTGATTTGCACAGGCGTTCGTTCAAACCCGTAAAAGAAGCTCTAGCTCGAGCGCGGTCTTCAGTGGGTGCACCGTTCTAGTGACTGACGAGGGCAACAATAATCAAATTCAATCGGTGGGCTCAGACGCGCCACTTTTGACGACTGACTCACCATCAGCGTTTGTTCACCTGAGTGTGCATACCGAATTCTCACTCGTGGACAGCACCGTCAGAATTAAACCCATGATCAAGAAAGTGGCCGCCAGCATGCCGGCGGTTGCTGTAACCGATCGTAGCAACATGTTTGCGCTGGTCAAATTTTATCGCGCAGCATCGGGTGCTGGTATCAAGCCTGTTGCTGGGGTGGACCTGAAAGTGCGTGGGTCGGCCCCTGAAGGAGGGATCACCCGCGTTCTGTTGCTCGTTCAGAATGAAATCGGTTATGCCAACCTGACTAATCTAGTGTCTAGGGGTTATCAGGAAGGGCAGCTCGATGGCACGCCGGTGGTTGATGTACAGTGGATTTTCGAGGCCAGCGAAGGCTTGATTGCGTTGTCTGGCAGTATCGATGGTGATGTCGCTGAAGCACTTAAACGCGGTAATCCGGAAGAAGCGTTTGAAGTTGCCCGGCGCTGGCAACGTGTATTTGGTGATCGCTATTATTTGGAACTCACCAGAACACAGCGTGATTTTGAAGAGCAGTATATTGCAGGCGCCTGTGCCATAGCTGTTGACCTGAATATTCCAGTGGTCGCCACTAACGATGTGCGCTTTTTACATAAAAATGATTACGAGTCACACGAAGCACGGTTGTGTATTCAAACCGGCTATGTGCTTGCAGATTCACGACGACAGAAACTAGTCAGCGAACAGCAGTATCTTAAGAGTGCTGATGACATGATTGCGCTGTTTGCCGATATGCCGGTTGCCATCAGTAATTCAGTAGAAATTGCCAAGCGTTGCAATCTAACGCTGAAATTGGGAACACCGGTACTGCCGGATTTTCCGATTCCAGAAGGCATGACCGAAACTGAATTTTTCTACGCGTCAGCGCGTGAAGGCCTGGAAGAGCGATTGGTGCAACTGTACGACACCACGCGTGCTGACTTTGCCGAAATTCGTGAGCCCTACGATGCACGATTAACGCGTGAATTAGACGTTATCGCTGGTATGGGATTCCCCGGATATTTTTTGATTGTTGCTGATTTCATCAAGTGGTCGCGAGATAACCTGATACCCGTAGGGCCAGGTCGAGGCTCAGGTGCCGGTTCTCTGGTGGCGTATGCCCTAATGATCACCGATCTTGATCCCCTAGAGTACGATCTACTTTTCGAAAGATTTCTAAATCCCGAACGCGTATCCATGCCGGATTTCGATATCGATTTTTGTATGGATGGTCGTGATCGCGTTATTCAGTACGTGGCGCAGAAGTACGGCACACACAGAGTGTCGCAAATCATCACTTACGGCACCATGGCGGCGAAAGCGGTGGTGCGTGATGTAGGCCGTGTCATGAGCCACCCTTATGGCTTCGTTGATTCCATTGCCAAGATGGTGCCTTTTGAAGTAGGGATGACGTTGACTAGGGCCATGGCCGAGTCGGAAGATCTTGCCCGCGCCTACAAGGAAGATGAAGAAGTAACCTCGTTACTGGACATGGCTCTGTCGCTTGAAGGTTTGTCCAGAAACTGTGGAAAGCACGCTGGTGGTGTCGTTATTGCGCCCACGGCATTGACAGATTTTGCGCCTCTTTACTGTGAACCTGATGGGTCAAGCCTGGTTACCCAGTTTGATAAAGATGATGCGGAAGCGGTGGGGCTTGTTAAGTTCGACTTCCTGGGTCTGCGAACGCTTACCATTATTGACAATGCGGTCAAGGAAATCGACAGGCATCGGGATGAACCGCTGAAATTGCTGGCCTTGCCGCTCGACGATGCGCCCACTTTCAAATTATTGCAGGAAGCGCAAACAACGGCGGTGTTCCAGCTTGAATCGGCAGGCATGAAGCGCCTGATTGAACGGCTGCGCCCGGATAGCTTCGAAGACATCATTGCGCTTGTGGCACTCTACCGTCCTGGTCCCTTGCAGTCGGGCATGGTGGACGACTTTATTGACAGAAAGCATGGTCGTAAGCAAATGGCTTGGCCGCATGAGGATTATCAGCTCGAAGTTCTCAGACCCATTCTTGAGCCAACCTACGGTGTCATTCTGTATCAGGAACAGGTCATGGGGATAGCCCAGGTCATGGCTAAATGGTCGCTTGGAACAGCGGATATCCTACGCCGAGCCATGGGTAAGAAAAAGCCTGAGGAGATGGCCAAGCAGCGAGTTGGCTTTCTGCAAGGTTGCGAAGATAACAGCATTGACAAGGATCTGGCTGGCAACATCTTCGATCTGGTGGAAAAATTTGCAGGCTACGGATTTAATAAATCTCACTCGGCCGCATACGCTCTGTTGTCGTATCAGACGGCTTGGCTAAAATGTCATCACCCGGCAGCTTTTATGTCAGCGGTTATGTCAGCTGATATGGACAACACCGAAAAAGTGGTAATGCTTATCGATGAGTGCAACATCATGGGGCTAACTGTCCAGTCGCCAGATATCAATCGATCTGGAGTACGGTTTTCAGTGGTTGATAATAAAACGGTGCTTTACGGGCTGGGTGCGATCAAAGGTGTTGGCGAGGCGGTTCTGGCTAACGTACTTGAAGTTCGTGATACAGACGGACCCTTCGAATCACTGGATGATCTGTGTCGTCGGGCCAATCACGGTACGGTTAATAAACGAGTGCTCGAAGCGTTAGTCAAGGCTGGAGCCGTCGATGCGCTCGGCCCCAACCGTGCCACCTTGTGGCATCACCTGGCGGCAGCGTTGCGCGGTGGCGATCAGTTTCATAAAAATGAGGCGGCTGGTCAAAATGACCTGTTTGGTCTGGGTGAGCCGGTTGAATCCGATGAACCTGAACTGATGGTGCTGCGAGATAACTGGAGCGATCGGGAGCGTCTCCGTGCCGAGAAAGACACGCTGGGTTTATACTTAAGCGGCCATCCGATTAACGAGTATCTCAAGGAGCTCGGTAATTTTTCACATGGCCGACTGAAAGTCATCTGTGGTAAAGCCAATAGCGGTGACAGTGGGCCAGGCTACAGGCCTCGCGGTGTGCCGGTTGTCGCAGCGGGGCTCGTTATGGGAGTTCGTCAGCGCGATGGTCATGGCGGACGCATGTTGTTTGTGACCCTCGATGACGGCACTGCTCGCATTGAAGTAACGCTACGCGGCGAACAGATAGATTCCAGCAGCCACCTCATTCTCAAGGATGAGGTGCTCATAGTTGATGGCGATGTCAGTCCCGATGAATTCAATGGTGGATTCAAAATCCGCGCACGTGAAATATATGACATGGCCAGTGCAAGATCCCGATTCGCACGCCAGCTATTGATCAATATTGACGGTGAGCAATGGCGAGATGGACGGCTAGACGAAATTATCAGCACACTCTCAAACTATAAAAGCGGGACTATTCCGGTGTGGTTTAATTTTCGCAACAATTCGGCCCGAGCCCGTATTCGGGCTGGAAATCGTTGGGCGGTGAACCCGCAACTCGAGCTCCTCGATCATCTTGGCAAACTCACAGGCGAAGGAAATGTCGAGTTAGTTTACTGATTCAACGCCTGTGCCAGTTTACGTTCCTGAAATAGTTATCGACAATTGGGTTCTATATCGATGATAGATGCCGGCTTTTGTGTCAATTAGCGCTAGAATGGGGCATCAATAACCGGGGCTCTTTCACCCAATGAATCCGAATTTTCTCGACTTCGAACAACCCATTGCAGAGTTGGAAGCCAAGATCCGCGAATTGCAGTTCGCTACCGAAGATGCGGATATCAACATCAGCGAGGAAGTCGACACTCTTAAAAAGAAGTGCGACAAGCTGACCAGCAGCATCTTCGCCAAACTCAGTTCCTGGCAAATTGCACAGTTGGCTCGCCATCCGCAGCGCCCCTACACCCGCTTTTATATCGATAACGTATTTACCGACTTCGATGAACTGCACGGAGACCGTCTATACGGCGATGATTCGGCAATCATTGGTGGTACCGCACGTCTTAATGGCAAACCTATTGTGGTTATTGGTCATGAGAAAGGTCGCGACACCAAGGAGAAGATTCATAGAAACTTTGGCATGCCACGACCAGAAGGCTACAGAAAGGCTAAACGGCTGATGGAGCTTGCTGAACGCTTCTCCTTACCAGTCATCACGTTTATCGATACTCCCGGTGCCTATCCTGGCATCGGTGCCGAAGAGCGAGGTCAAAGTGAGGCCATCGCGCGTAATCTGTTTGTCATGTCAGGCTTGAAGACACCTATCATCTGCACCGTTATTGGCGAAGGCGGATCCGGTGGTGCACTGGCTATTGGCGTAGGTGATCGTGTCATGATGCTTGAATACTCCGTGTACTCAGTCATAAGCCCTGAAGGGTGTGCCTCAATATTGTATAAAAGCGTGGACAAAGCGGCTGATGCAGCTGAGGCTATGGGGATCACGTCTGCTCGGCTTAAAGATTTTGGCCTTGTGGATCGCGTGATTAGCGAGCCTTTAGGAGGTGCGCATCGCGACCCCAAACAAATGGCGATCAATCTGCAGGAAGTGCTGATAGAAGAGCTTTCTACCTTGTGCAGCGCGCCATTGGACACACTCATGTCCAATCGGCAACAGAAACTGCGAGCGTACGGGGAATATAAAGAAAACGTATGACGCCGTTCGAATCCGTCGCTGACTACATCCAGCGACAGGCCGAGGTGAGTCAGTATTGTGTCGCTTACAGCGGGGGCATGGATTCTCATGTTTTGCTGTTCCTGCTGTCTCAGTTAAAGCAGAATGATTCTGCTTTGCAGCTGCGTGCGGTACACGTAAATCACGGGCTGCAGGCAGACAGCGAACGGTGGGCTGAACATGCGCGAATTGTCTGTGAAGTGCTGGAAATTCCACTAGAAATTCGCTTAGCGGTCGTTGATGATCAGAGTGAAGGGCCAGAAGCAGCTGCTCGGAAAGCCCGATACGCAGAATTCTCTGAGATTTTACGACCCGGCGAACATTTATTGCTCGCTCAGCATGCCGAAGATCAAGCGGAGACCTTTCTGTTACAAGCCCTGCGGGGAAGTGGGCTGGACGGGTTGTCTGGTATCCCTCGAAAACGCCGTTTTAGCGTTGGTTATATAGGGCGGCCTTTATTAGCTTGCAGCCTTGAGTCCTTGAGCATCGTTGCATCAACCCATGATCTTATATGGATCGAAGATCCGTCCAACTTAGATGACAAATTTGATCGCAACTACTTGCGGCTGAATGTCATGCCATTGTTGAAAGAGCGTTGGCCAGCTTACGCACAAACGTTGGGTCGCAGCGCTCTTCGCAGTGCCGCTGCCAGTCAGACGCTTCTGGGTTTGGCGCAGCAGGATCTGGCTGCTTTAACGATCGAGGGCACGTCGGAGCTCAGTATTGCAGGCCTGAACGCTCTTCCAAAAGAACGAGCCTTTACCGCTTTACGACTTTTCGTGCGCCAGAAAAATTTGCGGATGCCAAGGCTTCAGGACCTTATGCAGGTTATGGGGAACCTTGTAGATGCAAGGCCGGACTCCAATGGCATTGTTAACGTGCGGGACTATGTCTTCAGGCGACATAAAGATAGTTTATATGTGCTCCCACAGCAAGAGGATGCAAGGCCGTTTCATTATACGTGGGATGCTCCGTATGAACCGTTAACCATCTGCGAAACGGGTCTGACGTTAACCTTAGCGTTGTGTCATCAGCAAGGATTGCAATTGCCGCCAGATGGGTCTGTCACTGTAAAAAGTCGGGTAGGTGGCGAACTACTGAGAATGGGTGAGCCTGCTTTTCACAAATCGGTGAAGAAAATTCTTCAGGAATCATCACTACCACCCTGGGTGCGTGACACGATTCCACTTATCTATTCAGACGGCCGACTAGCTGCTGTTTTGGGAGTTGCAATTTCTGTGGATTTTCAAACTACTGCCGCTCATTTAGCAGGTGATGTAGCAGGCGACAATTCATCAGGCAACCGTTAAGACCGGACTCGGGCTCAAGGGTTCGAGAAATAATGAAATGGCTATGTCATTGCCCCGCGAGCCCTAAGTCACGCTATGAATGTTTAACGCGTAATTTGAGCATGATAAATCGGCTTTTGCAATTGTTAGGCTTTGCCTGTTCTGTTAATCTTAACCCCCGTTCGGTATGAACTTTTTCATGTCGTAGCGGGATCTTCCACGGAACGTTCCGCGTCACGCTTTCAGTCGTGTTTGTATGCAAGATGATCTCGTCTTGTTATTGCACCCGGCATCAACAGACTCAGTCTATGACGCGTTTTATATTCGTGACCGGTGGCGTCGTTTCGTCATTGGGAAAAGGAATTTCAGCAGCCTCTTTGGCGGCGCTACTTGAAGCAAGGGGCTTAAGCGTCACCATGCTCAAGTTGGACCCCTACATCAACGTAGACCCAGGCACCATGAGCCCCTACCAGCATGGCGAAGTCTTCGTTACGCATGATGGTGCAGAAACCGACCTTGATCTTGGCCACTACGAGCGTTTCGTGCGTATTCAGACCAGCCAGAGCAACAATTTCACAACTGGGCGAGTCTACGAAACTGTTATCGCAAATGAGCGCCGTGGTGATTATCTGGGTGCGACTGTTCAGGTTATTCCGCACATCACCGATGAAATCAAACGGCGAGTGATGATTGGTGCAGGTGACGCTGATATTGCCATGGTCGAGATTGGCGGTACTGTCGGTGATATTGAGTCATTGCCATTTTTGGAGGCTATTCGGCAAATGGCCGTTGAACTAGGTAAAGAGCGAACCTTGTTCATGCATCTCACTCTAGTGCCTTATATCGCATCGGCGGGTGAGATTAAAACCAAGCCAACCCAGCACTCTGTTAAAGAGCTGCGTTCTATTGGTATTCAGCCGGACATATTATTGTGCCGCTCTGACAGGCAATTGCCCGAGACTGAACGTCGTAAAATTGCACTGTTTACCAACGTGCAGGGACGTGCAGTAATCGCTGCAACCGATGCAGACACTATCTACGATATACCTCGCATGTTGCATGCGCAGGAGCTTGATGAATTGGTTTGTGAACAATTCAAGCTTGATCTGCCGCCGGCTGATTTGACACAGTGGCAGCGGGTCGTCGACAGAATTCGTCACCCAGAAAAATCAGTCACTATTGGCATGGTCGGTAAATACACCGAGCTGACTGAGTCTTATAAGTCGCTTAACGAAGCTCTGACTCACGCAGGTATCCAGACCGATAGCCGTGTAAAAATCCGCTACCTGGATGCGGAAAAACTGGAACGTGGTGATTTGCGTGCACTGGGCGAAATCGATGCCATTCTGGTCCCGGGTGGTTTTGGTAATCGTGGCGTAGAAGGTAAGATTATCGCTGCACGCTATGCACGCGAAAACAAGATCCCGTATCTGGGTATTTGCTTAGGGATGCAAGTAGCGGTTATAGAACATGCGCGACATGTTGCCGGTATAGCATCTGCCAACAGCAGCGAGTTCGACCTATCAACGCCTGAACCCGTTATTGCACTAATCACTGAATGGCAAAATCAGGACGGCGAAACGGTTATCAGAAGCGCAGATTCAGATCTAGGTGGAACCATGCGACTCGGCGGTCAAACCTGTGCGATGCAACCTGGATCGCTTTCAGCCCGTGTTTACGGCACCGAAGAAATCGTTGAGCGGCATCGACACCGATTTGAATTCAACAACAATTATACTAACCGCCTCACTGAGGCCGGTCTGGTCGTGTCGGCAAGATCCAGTGAGCCCCATGGTGGTCTTGCTGGAAGTGCCGCTGCTGGCAATGATGCAAGCTTTGACGCGGAGGGTTTAGTCGAAATGATTGAGCTACCTGATCACCCTTGGTTCATTGGCTGTCAGTTCCACCCGGAGTACACTTCCAACCCTCGTGACGGACACCCTTTGTTCACCGGATTCATTACCGCGGCCCTTGAATTTCAATCTAACCGCTTGGCAACGGAAACTGAAGAGGCAGATAGCTCCAAAATAGGCTAAATACCATATCCCTGTTCTCTCTAATAAAAGGCAAAACCATGCAACTGTGCGGTCAAGAAGTGGGTTTGGACCAACCGGTATTCCTGATAGCGGGACCTTGTGCGATAGAATCTGAAAAGCTTGCGATGGAGACAGCGCAAACGCTAAAAGAGATGACATCGGAACTTGGCATTCATTTTATCTATAAATCCTCGTTCGACAAGGCGAATCGCTCCTCAACTCACAGCTTTCGTGGGCCTGGTATTGAAGAAGGTCTAAGAATCCTAGCCAAGGTGCGGGATGAAATTGGTGTTCCTGTGCTCACTGACGTGCATGAAGACACACCCATGGACGAAGTCGCTGATGTTGTGGACGTTTTGCAGACGCCGGCTTTCCTGTGTCGCCAGACTAACTTTATTAAACGTGTGGCTCGTGCTGGTAAGCCTGTCAATATCAAAAAAGGTCAGTTTTTGGCACCTGATGATATGGTGCATGTAGTTGAAAAAGCGCGGGAAGAGGGCAACGAGCACATCATGGTGTGTGAACGTGGCGTCTCTTTTGGGTACAACACGCTGATGTCGGACATGCGCGGTCTTGCCATTATGCGAAATACCAACTGTCCGGTGGTTTTCGACGCCACTCATTCCGTACAGCAACCTGGAAGTCAGGGAGGTAGCTCTGGTGGTCAACGTGAATTCATACCAGTTCTCGCCAGAGCAGCGGTTGCTGCAGGTATCTCAGGTTTGTTCATGGAAACCCACCCCGAGCCAGACAAAGCTTTGAGTGATGGGCCAAATGCATGGCCATTAGGACAATTGCGACCGTTGCTAGAAACCCTGATACGGTTAGATGCAGCCGTTAAGGCTGGAGATTTTGCAGAGACGCAATATCTACAAGACAGAGTAAGCAGTTAAACTCTACCGATCGTTTCATTTAACTAAGGATTACTCATGACTTCTCGAATCTCTGAGCTGCACGCGCGCGAGATTATGGACTCTCGTGGCAACCCCACAATAGAGGCTGACATTACGTTGGCATCAGGTGCCAAAGGCCGAGCTGCAGTTCCATCCGGAGCTTCCACGGGTACTCGAGAAGCGCTGGAACTTCGCGACGGTGATAAGTCCCGCTATGGTGGGAAAGGTGTCCAGAAAGCTGTTGCTAACGTTAACTCGGTTATTCGAGATGCGGTAATGGGGCACGATGTCACCGATCAGGCAGGACTGGATAAGCTCATGCTTGACTTGGACGGCTCTGAGAATAAAGATACGTTAGGTGCGAATGCTTTACTGGCTGTGTCGCTGGCAGCGGCTCATGCGGGTGCTGCTGATTCAGGCACGATGCTGTTTGAATATCTTGGTGGTAAAGAGGCTGTAAACCTGCCAGTACCCATGATGAATATCATCAACGGTGGGTCTCACGCGGACAATAGCGTCGATTTGCAGGAATTCATGGTCTTGCCAGTAGGTGCTTCCTCCTTCAAAGAAGCACTTCGTTGTGGAGCTGAGATCTTTCATTCCTTGCGTGGTGTATTGCACGACCGGGGTTTGAATACGAGCGTAGGTGACGAAGGAGGATTCGCCCCTAATTTGTCCTCAAACGAGGAAGCCATCGAAACCATACTGATTGCTATTGAGAAGGCAGGCTATGAAGCAGGTAAGGATGTTTATCTTGGGCTGGATGTGGCTGCTTCCGAATTCTATAAGAACGGTGTTTACGACTTGGCATCCGAAGGTCGTGAATTCGACGCGGCTGGCTTCGTCGATTACTTGGCTGATTGGGTAGATCGTTATCCTATAATATCTATCGAAGATGGTCTGGATGAAAGTGACTGGGCCGGATGGAAGATTATGTCCGATCGGTTAAACGATACGATTCAGCTTGTGGGTGATGATTTGTTTGTGACCAATCCGAAAATATTGGCGCGTGGTATCGAAGAGGGTATCGCCAATTCAGTGCTGATCAAAGTAAATCAGATTGGTACGCTTAGTGAGACGCTAGAAACTATCCGCATGGCGCACAAGGCAGGCTACACCACAGTCACCTCCCATCGCTCCGGAGAAACTGAAGATACGACTATTGCTGACTTGTCTGTCGCAACGCACTCCAAGCAGATTAAAACCGGCTCACTGTCTCGTTCAGATCGAGTTGCAAAGTACAATCAGTTGCTGCGAATCGAAGAATATTTAGGTGATCGGGCGGTATATCCTGGCGCCAGTGCTTTCAACCAGACCCTATAGAGTCCGGGAGTTGTACACGGCCCGACATGCCGCCACACTGGGGCAGAATCTATTGGACCAGACACCATGAAGGTGTTTGTTGTGGTCCTGCTCGTGTTACTGGCAGCGCTTCAGTGGCGGCTGTGGTTTGGCGACGGCAGTCTTCAGGAGCTGTCGCGTTTGAGTGATGAATCCGCGCAAAGCCGTAGTGAGGTATTGAAACTGACGGTGCGTAATCAGGCTCTGGCAGCAGAAGTTGCAGATTTAAAAAGTGGTCTTGATGCTATCGAAGAACGTGCCCGTGGTGAGCTGGGCATGATCAATGAAGGCGAGACGTTCTATCGGTTCATTCGTGAGAAAAGTACTAACAAAAATCCACCATTGCCTGAAATGAAAACATCAGACGGTGGGCGTTCTTAAATGAGAATTGATCAACTTGGAACCCCTGTCAATGCTGCACGAGAGAGCGTGAGCCAATGAGTGATCAACGATGGATCGTAGTGCCAGCTGCGGGTTTTGGCGAGCGCATCGGCGGAGTGACACCTAAGCAATACCTTACGCTTGGTGAGCACTGTGTTTTGCAAGTGACCTTAAGTCAGCTACTACAAGTGCCAGACGTCCAGGGCATTGTCGTGGTCCTGGCTGTAAACGATAGTCTGTGGTCTGGTATTCCTGCCAGCATGAACCCGCGAGTACATGCCTGTTTCGGTGGAGATACCCGTGCAGATTCGGTTGTTGCAGGACTTGAGTATGTGTCGAATAAAACACCCGCAGATACTTGGGTGTTTGTTCACGATGCTGCCAGGCCATTGATTCATCTCAGCGATGTTCAACGTTTGAGCGATGCTGTTTATAACAGTGGCGCTGTCGGGGGAATTCTCGCGGCACGTGTGCAAGACACCCTGAAACAGGCAGATGAGTATTGCTGTATCGAACGCTCCGTGAGTAGAGATTCTTTGTGGCAGGCACAGACACCGCAATTGTTTAAAGTGGGAGTGTTGCTCGATGCACTGCAATCAGCACTCTCCGTGAACGATGCTTCGATAACCATTACCGATGAAGCGTCTGCGATGGAGTTTGCGGGTCACGAGCCTTTATTGGTTGAAGCATTGCAACCCAATTTTAAAATTACACGTCCGGTTG
This sequence comes from Granulosicoccus sp., assembly GCA_047634635.1. GTDB lineage: Bacteria > Pseudomonadota > Gammaproteobacteria > Granulosicoccales > Granulosicoccaceae > Granulosicoccus. Next base: position 12,011 of record JBLIIE010000008.1, read on the forward strand.
ATTTACGCATCGCAACGGCCATTCTCAACGATGAGCTCATGACGTCGTGAGAATAGGCAGTGGCTACGATGTTCATGCCTTTGAGGAAGGTGATCACCTAATGCTAGGTGGTGTACGAATTCCTTTTGACAAGGCGTTTAAAGCCCATTCCGATGGTGACGTGCTGTTGCATGCCATCAGTGATGCATTGTTAGGGGCTGCAGGTCTTGGCGATATAGGCACGCACTTTCCTGATACTGATATGGCCTATGCTGGTGCTGATAGCCGGGATCTTCTTCGGCATGTTGTTGCTCAATTACACGACCGGAATTTGGCCTGTACTAGTCTGGATGCAACAATCATTGCCCAGGCACCTAAAATGCAGGTGCATATTGCGGGTATGTGCGATGTACTGGCAGCGGACTTGCAGTTGGTTCGTTCAAGAATCAACGTCAAGGCTACAACCACTGAGCGACTCGGATTTTGTGGTCGAGAGGAAGGTATCGCTGCAATGGCTTCAGTCTTGTTGTCTGAACCCAATGATGCTTAACACTAAGAGACCTATGCGATGACAACGATTGCCCTGATTGGTGGTACTGGATTAACCAAGATGGAGGGTCTTACTGTGACTCATCGTGAAATGGTAAAGACTCCCTATGGCGCGCCTTCGAGTCCACTGGTGTTTGGTGAGTTGAACGGGGCCCCCGTGGCGTTTCTGGCTCGCCATGGCAGCACTCATCGTATTCCACCTCATCGAGTAAATTACTGCGCGAATATATGGGCATTGAATAGTGTGGGTATAGAACGAATTATTGCTGTGGGTGCCGTTGGTGGTATCAGTGAAGAGTGCAGTGTTGGCGCTATCGTTGTTCCTGATCAGATTATTGACTACACCGCGGGCCGCCAAAATACCTATTTCGATGGCGGTGAAGAGCCAGTTGAACATATCGATTTTAGCTACCCCTACAACGAAATTTTGCGGTGTGCTTTGATCACGAGTGCGAAAGCCTCTGATCAGGTTAACGTTGTTGAAAGTGGCGTGTACGGGGCAACGCAGGGGCCTCGGTTAGAGACCGCTGCAGAAATTCGCCGTATGGCGAATGACGGTTGTACGATTGTCGGCATGACCGGTATGCCTGAGGCGGCTCTTGCCGCAGAGTTGGGTATTGCTTACGCCTGTCTTGGAGTTGTTATCAACGCTGCAGCTGGCACAAACGACAAGCCTATTGATACTACTGAGCTACCGGCTGCGATTGCTGCGGCGATGGAAAACGTCCGCCAGGTGCTTAATCTGACTTTGCAGGATGCTAGGTTACGTTAAGTCCCACAAAACGTCTGAGTCACAATTTCATCCTTAGTTGGCGGTGCGGCAAACGGTCCACCGTCGTGGCTTTCATCAAACGGTGTCGTAACTGCCGCCAGAAGCTTGTGGAACGGCTTAAAGTCACGCCCATTCACTGCCGCCTCAATGACAGCTTCAACCTGATGATTCCTAGGAATTATTGCAGGATTGTGATTGCGCATTAACACCTGATTGTCGGTTAATTCGTCGGTACCAGGAACAAAGCCGGTGCTTGCCTCTATGCGACTTGCCCAACGTAACTGCCAATCGTGCAAACTACCACCCGGTGCGAATTTGTCACTGGGGTCGCGATAGGCTAGTTGCCTGAAGGTCAGTGTGAAATCGAGCTCCTGTCGTGCCATGGTGTCGAGCAGGCTGCTAGCCAGAGCCAGATCATCGTCTTGCTCATCCACTAAGCCCAACTTGCCACGCATGCGGTTCAGGTAGTGGTGTATAAACTTTTCATCGAATGTGTTGATCGTATCTTGTGCGATCTCCACCGCTTCTTCCTGATTTTCGTGCATTAAAGATAGCAGACACTGAGCCAGATTAACCAGGTTCCATTGTGCCATGCGTGGTTGATTCTGATACGCATAGCGAGCACCACGATCGATGGAGCTGAACACCTTGTCTGCCGCATAGGTATCCATGAATGCACAGGGGCCATAGTCGATGGTGTCGCCACTGACAGACGAGTTATCCGTATTCATGACACCGTGAATAAAACCTATGGATTGCCAATGGGCGACTAATTCCGCCTGTGCATCGATAACCGATATCAGAAGTGCAACAGCAGGATTTTCCGCCTCAAGATTTTCCGGGTAATGTCGCGCGTTGACATGTTGTACCAACTGCTCAATAGCTACATTGTTCTGTCTAGCCGCGAAGTATTGAAAAGTGCCTACGCGGATGTGGCTTCTGGCAACGCGTGTGAGTATGGCCCCGGGCATAGCGCCGTTTTCACGCATTATGGCATCACCCGTTGTGACTGCGGCTAATGCACGCGTTGTCGGTACGCCCAGCGCTGCCATTGCTTCACTAACAACATACTCTCGTAATACAGGTCCAACCCAATTGCGGCCGTCGCCACCCCGTGAAAATGGCGTACGCCCAGCACCTTTTAATTGTATGTCATAACGGTTGCCATCTTGTGCAATGACTTCACCCAGGAGCAAGGCACGTCCGTCGCCCAGTTGCGGAACCCAGTTGCCAAACTGGTGGCCGGCGTAGGCCATGGCGAGAGGTTCTGACCCTTCCGCGACCGCATTACCTGCAAGAATCTTCACACCTTCTTCGCTCTTTAGCGCATTGGGATTGATGCCCAACAGTTCCGCCAGGGAGTCATTGACGGTGATGAGCTGTGGATCAGATACCGGGGTAGGTGCTAGCTTTTGGTGAAAATCGTCAGGCAATTTTGCATAGCTGTTATCAAAGTCTATGGAAACACTGGCAGTGGTCGTATTCATGATGACGTGTTTGTAAAGTGGGTGACGAGGCCTGGATGAGGGAAGGGTTCGTTCACAATCCAACCGTTGGCAGTATTGTGGGGATGATTCATGCTTTCTTTAAAGTCTAGTACGGGTGTGAGACAGCAATCAGATGCCAGCGCCTCAATTGCCCAGTCATCACGTGTCCGTTTTGCAAAAGCCATGCTGAAAGCGTAAGACATGGCGGGCCAGTTTTCGCTATCGTATTGTTGCGATGATGAGAATACTGAATTGAGTCCAACTACCAAAAGAAGTGCCTCAAAAAACGGTTTCTCCAGAGCACCAACAGCGACAAACTTGTCATCCTGTGTTTTGTACACGCAATAAAAAGGCAGCCCACCATCGAGCAGGTTCTGTTGTCGATGCAAATTCCATTTACCCCCCGCCATGAGTCCGTGCGTCATGGACGTCAATCCAATGGTTCCACCGAGAATGGAGGTGTCTACCAACCCACCACGGCCTTGAATTCCACGCTGGACGAGCCGCGCTAATATCCCGTTTAACAGGTACATGGCACCACCGCCAAAATCAGCGATCAAGTTGAGTGGAATGATGGGCTCATCGTGAGTGCCAATTGCTGCAAGAGCACCGGATAAGGCGAGGTAGTTTATATCGTGGCCCGCTCGCAGTGCGTACTCACCGTATCGTCCAAAGCCTGACAGTCGTCCTATAACCAGCTGTGGAAATTGCTCTAGCAGCACTATCGGATCCAGTCCTAGCCGTTCAAGGACTCCCGGACGAAAACCTTCTGTCAGCACATCGGCATCAGAGAGCAACAAGTGTAACGCCGCCAGGCCAGACTCCTCTTTCAGGTCAATGGATAGTGACGTTTTTCCCAGATTTAGCACATCAGTATCGGCATTCAGCGCAATGCCGATAGCTCGATCTGTGGGAGGAGACACCCGGGTAACAGATGCGCCCATTTGCAAAAGCTGCATGCCTGCGAAAGGCACTGGGCCTATCGCATGTAATTCTATGACCTTCAAGCCAGAGAGAGGTAAGTCATCAATTGAAGGCGGGGACGTGATTGCAGTATGGGTGTTCAGTGGGAGCTAACCAAGTCCTTGTGCGTGATGGGCTATATGATCCTCAATGACGCTTGCGATGAACCAGTATGAGTGATCATAGCCAGGTTGCATTCGGTAGTTCAGTGATTGCCCAGCGCTTTTACACGCATCGATAAACAATTCGGGACGCAGCTGCTCACTCAGAAAAGGATCAGCATCGCCGGTATCGATCAATATCGAGGCTTTGGTGGGATTGGCTTTGACTAATTCGCAAGCGTCGTATTGGGACCACGTGCTTTTATCTGTTCCGAGATAATTGCTAAACGCTTTGTCTCCCCAAGGTACCTGCGATGGGGCTGCGATAGGAGATAATGCAGAACATGTTTTGTACGTGTCTGGGTGCTTTAAGTGCAATGTCAACGCGCCGTGGCCGCCCATGGAATGACCTGTTATACCTTGGCGAGATGCATCGGCAGGAAATTCTTCCATGACCAACGTTTGCAGCTCTTCAGTGATATACCGATCCATGTGGAAATGCTCAGACCAAGGCGCTTGAGTAGCGCTTAAATAAAAGCTGGCACCCTGACCTAAATCATAAGCCTCATCGTTTGGAATCGATTCTCCACGTGGACTGGTATCTGGCGCGATAATCATGATCCCCAGGGTTGCAGCCATACGCTGCAACCCTGATTTTTCCATAACGTTTGACCAGTTACAGGTCAGCCCGGACAAATACCAGACGACCGGCACTGGCACTAGGTCTGGGCCTTGTGTTGCCTGTGGAGGCGTGAACACGGCGAACTGCATGGGGCAGTGGCACAGCTCACTGTCGTGTTCATGAACCGACAATGTGCCACCAAAACTTTTCCAGCTAGATACCGTACGCATGCTTGTAACTATTCCTTTAAAGAGCTGACTAGAGCAACTTAAGATGTATCTTGAATGAACTAAAAATCACTCAGAAAAACAAAATTAACGTAAAACAAACAAATAACTTATCAGGACAACCCAACCTATTTAAAACAACACAACACTTCGGATACTCTCACCAGAGTGCATCAGGTCGAAGGCTTTGTTGATGTCTTCCAGCGGCATGGTGTGCGTAATCAGGTTGTCTATATCAATCCGACCTTCCATGTACATGTCGACAATTTTAGGCACATCGGTTCTGCCTCTGGCACCACCAAATGCACTACCACGCCATACGCGGCCAGTGACAAGTTGGAATGGGCGTGTACTGATTTCCTTGCCAGCTCCGGCAACACCAATAACCACGCTTTCACCCCAGCCCTTGTGACAGCACTCAAGCGCTGCTCTCATGACGTCGACGTTGCCGATACATTCGAAAGAATAGTCTGCACCGCCGCCGGTGAGCTCAACGAGATAATCAACCAAATTGTCACCATGATCGGCAGGATTTACGAAGTGGGTCATGCCGAATTGCTTACCGACAGATTCTTTTGCAGGGTTCAGATCCACACCGATGATTTGCCGCGCACCGATCATGCGAAGTCCTTGTATGACGTTTAAGCCAATGCCGCCCAGACCGAACACCACAGCCGTTGAATTGGGCTCAACCTTGGCGGTGAACATGACTGCTCCTACGCCTGTAGTAACTCCGCATCCGATGTAGCAAATTTTTTCGAAGGATGCATCTTTACGAACCTTCGCCAAGGCAATTTCTGGCAGCACCGTGTGGTTTGCAAACGTTGAACAACCCATGTAATGCAAAATGGGCTTGCCCTTGTAAGAGAAGCGCGATGTGCCATCAGGCATGAGGCCCTGACCTTGTGTGGAGCGAATTTTCTGGCACAAATTGGTTTTTGGGTTCAGGCAGTACTCGCATTCGCGACATTCAGGCGTGTACAGGGGAATGACGTGGTCTCCAGGAACGAGGCTGGTAACGCCGGCTCCTACTTCGAGCACAATGCCTGCGCCTTCATGGCCTAAAATTGCTGGGAAGGCCCCCTCAGGATCAGCCCCCGAGCGTGTGAATTCGTCAGTATGGCAAATTCCGGTTGCCTTTATTTCGACCAGAACTTCACCCGCTTTCGGGCCTTCTAGATCGACTTCGACGATTTCGAGGGGTTGACCTGCTGCAAAGGCGACTGCCGCTCGTGTTTTCATAGTTGCATCTCTTCTTGAAGTATAGGTTGCATAATAGACACTCTAGACGCATCGCGAAAGCTGCTTGGGAAAACGCATATGCAATGCGGTTGCTATTCTGATTGGAAAACCCACTGGCGAGTCCACGCAGTACACTAGAGCCTAGACAGTTAGCTATTCATACATTCTAGCGGAGAGCATTGCACTTGACACAAATTGGAATAGGCGTGATTGGCGCCGGATACATGGGAAAGTTGCATAGTGTGGCCATGCAGGCAGTGGGCGCCGTATTTAATACGCCACTTCGCCCAGTTTGCGAGATGTTGTGCGCAACGACTGAAGAGGGCGCTGCCGCTAAGGCTCGCGAGTTCGGATTCAAGCGATCCACCTCGGATTGGCGGGCCCTTGTGGCAGACCCTGCAGTCGAGGCGATCGTGATCGCCTCTCCTCAAGTAACGCACCGGGATATAGCTATGGCTGCCATTGCTGCTGGTAAGCCTGTTTTGTGCGAAAAACCCATGGGCACGTCTGTAGCCGAGAGCCTGGAGATGAGCGAAGCTGCCGAAAAAGCGGGTGTCGTTAATATGGTGGGATTCAACTACGTCAGAACTCCTGCTACGCAATTTGCCCGGCAGCTCATCCAGCAAGGTGCCATTGGTGATATCACATGGTTTCGCGGTGAGCACACTGAAGACTTCTTTGCAGACCCTGCAACCGTTGCCACGTGGAGAACTCAAGGGCGTGCGAACGGTACTCTAGGCGATCTGTCTTCGCATATGATAAATGCCGCTATGGCGCTTGCAGGCCCTATAGACGCACTGTGTGCCGATGTTGGAACCGTGCATGCCACTCGACCCAATGCGGCTGGAGAAATGATAGAGGTCACTAACGATGATCATGCGCAATGCCTGTGCCGATTTTCGTCCGGCGTTATGGGACATCTGTATTTCAGCCGTGTGTCCACTGGCAGAAAGATGGGCTATGCCTACGAAATTAGTGGCAGCAAAGGCGCCATTCGATTTGATCAGGAAGATCAGAACGTACTTTGGCTCTACAAGATGGAAGGCCCGGAAGCTGAGCGTGGATTTCGCAAAATTCTGACAAATCCGGATCATCCGGATTACGTAAACTTTTGTCTGGGGCCAGGTCACGGCACTGGCTACCAGGATCAGCTTATTATAGAGGCCAAGGATTTTCTGGCAGCCATCCACCAAGGGCGGTCACAGTGGCCAACGTTTCGTGATGGTATGGAAGTTAATAAAGTCATTGATGCCATGTGGGCATCCTACGAAAAATCAGGTTGGGTAAATGTCAATTGAGCCTATAGACGAAAATGCCGTGTGGTTGAACGAAGGATCAGCCGATATCAAATTGTTGCGCGAAGCCACAGCTCGCGAAACCGACCCCGCCAGTGTTCCTCTAGCATCACGCGTAGCACGAGAGATTCCGGTGTATGACGGCCAAGCTGTTCGTGAGGCTGCCAGCATTCAAAGTGATGCACCACAACGGGCAAGGGCTTTTCAGCAGGAGTGGGCGCAAGTCCTTCTCTCTGGTGCTGGGGTCCTGGTCATTGAAAATGCCGTTGACGACACGGCTCTGCTAGATCAGGTAACAGCCGCCTTTTACGACATTATTAAAGGCGAAGCACAAGGCGATAGTGGTGCGGATCACTTTGCACCTACGGGGTCCAACACACGAATCTGGAACAGCCACGAAAAGCTGTGTGTTGCAGCCCCGGAATTGTATGCTCGCTATAACGCTAACGATGTCATGTCTTTAGTGTGCAAAGCCTGGCTGGGTCCCGGCTATCAGATTACAGCGCAGGCTAATATTGTCCACCCTGGCGGACAAGCTCAACATTGCCATCGTGATTACCACATGGGTTTTCAGACGACTGAGCGATTGTATGAATATCCTGCGCATGTGCACTCGATGTCGCCCATGCTGACGCTGCAAGGTGCCATCGCACATTCCGACATGCCACTGGAGTCAGGCCCTACCAAGCTTCTTCCGTTTTCCCAGACGTTTTTGCCGGGCTATTTATCTACGGCTCGTGCAGATTGCATAGAATGGTTTGAAGCTCAGTATGTGCAGCTTCCTTTGAAAAAAGGGGACATGCTGTTCTTTAATCCAGCGTTAATGCACGCCGCAGGCGATAACAAAACGTCTGACGTTGATCGCTTTGCTAATTTGGTTCAGGTCGGATCCGCCTACGGCCGAACCATGGAACTACTCGATAAAGGCCGCATGAGTCTAGCGGTTTATCCTGTCTTGCAAAAAATGCAGACTAGTGTCGATTGGAATGAGCGTTTTTCACGCTATGTGATTGAAGCCACAGCGGAAGGGTATGCGTTTCCAGCGAATATGGAGCTGGAACCACCAGTTAACGGTTTGGCACCCTTGTCACAACAGGACATACTGAGTCAAAGCCTGGCGGCTGGCGACACCATTGATGTTGTCACCGACAAAATAAGGGCTCAATGTTCGTTGAAGCGTTCGCATTGATTTTCCTTACGTATAACCCTATCTGTATGTCTCCGCGAACTTCGCAAGCCCCTATATATGCCTGATACATTCAACGCTGAGCATCGGCGCTTGGTGGTCGCTCCGATGATGGAGCTGACCGATCGCCACTATCGCTACCTTGCACGACTATTAACACGTCACACCTTGCTGTACACGGAGATGCTGACATGCAAGGCCGTTATTCATGGAGATCGTGAATACTTGCTGGGTCAGGGTGAGGTCGATGGGCCAGTTGTTCTGCAACTGGGTGGTTCAGACGTTGCAGAGATGGCAGAAGCTGCAGCAATCGGTGAGCAATGGGGATACGACGAAATCAATATGAATGTCGGCTGTCCCAGCGATCGTGTAAAGGCGGGACGCTTCGGGGCCTGCCTAATGGCAGAGCCGACACTCGTAGGTGATGTCGTTGCAGGGATGCAGGCAAAAGTCAGTGTTCCCGTTACCGTTAAGTGCCGTCTGGGTATTGATCGCGATGACAGTTATGAAGCGCTTGAATCCTTTGCTGACACGGTTGTAAAAAGCGGGTGCTCGCATTTAACGGTACACGCGCGCAAAGCTTGGCTAGATGGGCTTAGCCCCAAAGAAAATCGAACAATTCCTCCTCTGCGCTATGAATATGTCTACCGTTTGAAAGAGGCTTATCCGAACATACACATCACCATTAATGGCGGAATAGATAATTTGAATGATGCACAAATGCACTTGCAGCACGTTGATGGTGTGATGATGGGGCGAGCAGCGTACTACCGGCCCGCTATCCTTGTTGAAGCTGATGCCCGCTTGTTTCCCGATTTACCTATGGGTTATGAACATCACGCAGATTTGCAAACACTTAGCCAGGTCGCTCGTGACTACGCCTCCTACATGCAAGGCTGGATGGATAAGGGCGTAAGACTCAGTGCCATGAGCCGGCATTTAGTGTCTTTGTTTCAAGAAGTTCCTGGCGCGCGTATGTGGCGCCGACATATTAGTGAAAATGCAGGTAAGGCCACCGATGCAATGTCGCTGATTAGTGGTGCATTGCAGTTTTTGAATAAAGATTTCAGTGCGTTGGCTGCAGAGTCTGGAACTAACAACATTTCAATTACTGCTCAGTCAACAGCCTCTAATGTCGGGCGGGCAAACTGATGCACGGTCGCCAAGAAGCACCTCATAGTAATCGCCGAGATTTTGATAATTTAAAAAAACTTTCGACCTATCTTTGGGAGTACCGGGGTAGGGTATTACTGGCACTAGCCTGTTTAATGGTAAGTAAGCTTGCTATCGTTGCAGTGCCTTTTCTACTTAAAAAAATCATTAATACGCTGGATCAAGACAGCAGCACTAACCTTGAAATCGCAGCTGGTGGTTCTAATGATGTATTGCTGGTCGCCTTGGGGCTGGTGGCAGCCTACGGCTTACTTCGCTTATGCAGTAGTTTTTTCAAAGAATTGCGGGATGCCTTGTTTGCAAGGGTTCGATATCGCGCCATGCATCAATTGTCCACGCGCGTACTCACGCATTTGCATGATCTATCTCTGTCTTTTCATCTCGAACGCAGTACTGGCAGTATTTCCAAAGATCTGTCTCGTGGCACCAATAGTTTAAGTTCAATTGTTAATCTGCTGGTTTTCAATATCGTCCCCACAGCCGCAGAATTCTTGTTGGTAGCTGTCATATTGCTGAGTAGCTATGGGGTGCAATACACTTTCGTTGTGTTTATCACAGTGGCCGTCTACATTGGTTTTACCCTGTTTTTTTCGGGCTGGCGTATGCAGTTCAGGCATGAGATGAACCGGTTAGATTCCTTGTCCAATGGTCGTGCTGTAGATAGTTTGCTGAACTACGAGACTGTGAAATATTTCAACAACGAGCAGCGTGAAATAAGCGCCTATAACGAGCATATGGAAGGTTGGGCAGACGCGGGAGTTCGAAGTCAGGTCACCATGTCCACACTCAATTTTGGACAAGCTGCCATTGTGTCTGTGGGTGTAGCGATAATAATGATGTTGGCAACACGTGATGTTTCCAACGGCACCATTACGCTAGGTGACATAGTGCTTATTAACGCACTTATGCTGCAGTTGTTCGTGCCACTGAGTGTATTGGGTGTCGTCTATCGTGGGCTGCAATATGCGTTAGCTGATATGGACCTGGTGCTGAAACTTCTGGAGAAGGTGCCTGAAATTCGTGATAAGCCAGATGCCGTTGAGTTGAAGGTCAAGAATGCGCGCATTGAATTTCGAGATGTGGAGTTTTCCTATTTGCCGGAACGTCCCATTCTCCGAGGTGTCAGCTTTACTGTTGAACCCGGTACCAAAGTGGCGGTGGTAGGACCTTCCGGTGCTGGAAAATCTACCCTGTCGCGCCTGCTGTTTCGCTTCTATGATGTGAATAAGGGGCAGGTGCTAATTGACGGGGTGGATGTGCGGGATTGCACCCAATCAAGCTTAAGGCATACCTTGGGAGTGGTGCCTCAAGACACTGTCATGTTCAATGACAGCATTCGCTATAACCTGGCGTATGCCCACCCTGAAGCGGATGATGACGTCATCGCAGATGCTGCCAGGCGGGCTAATCTAGAGGGCTTCATCGCAGAGCTTCCGCAAGGCTACGACACGGTTGTCGGTGAGCGTGGACTAAAACTCTCGGGTGGAGAAAAACAGCGTATGGCGATTGCCCGGGTTGTTGTGAAAAATCCGCCTATTATTATTTTTGATGAAGCCACATCCAGTCTCGATACGCGAAGCGAGCAGGCCATACTTGAAGGTATGAATGCGGTGGCCGAAAGGGCTACATCCCTGGTTATCGCTCATCGCTTATCCACTGTTGTGGATGCTGATCAAATTCTGGTGCTTGATGCTGGACGAGTTGTGCAACAAGGCACACACGAGAGTCTATTAGCTAGCGGCGGTCTATACGCTGATCTCTGGCATATGCAGCTAGGGGCTGAAGATCCCGAGGAGTCTCCGGATTTAAAAAAGGATGAATCGAAAGGCTAGCGTTTGCTCAGGGCGAGTGCTGAATTCTCACGCTCACCCGAGGTATTGAATGGTCAGGTTCTAATCAGAGACAGAAATTCATTGCGTGTATTGATATCGGAGCGGAAGGCGCCGAGCATAGCCGAGGTTGTCATGGAAGAGTTCTGTTTTTGAACGCCTCGCATCATCATGCACATGTGTTGAGACTCCACAATTACACCCACACCGAAGCCATCGGTCACGGTGAGTACAGCATCTGCGATTTGCTTTGTCAGAGACTCCTGAATTTGCAGGCGCCGTGCATACATATCGACAATTCGCGCAACTTTTGACAAGCCGATAACTTTGCCTTTGGGTAGATAGGCCACATGGCACTTACCGATAAATGGCAGAAGATGATGCTCACACAGAGAATACATCTCTATATTCTTGACGATAACCATTTCTTCGCAGTCAGATTCGAACACGGCGCCATTGAGTACTTCTTCCAGGGTTTGCTGATACCCCTGTGTTAAAAATTGCATGGCCTTGGCGGCTCTTGCTGGGGTGTCTGCAAGGCCGTCACGGTTAACGTCTTCCCCAATTGATTCAAGAATCGAAGAATAGGCAGATTTGATTGAATCCATAATGTTCTTTCGTACGCTTCAGCGCCCTGAAGGATTTGAAATAAAAGAGAGGTTCGTTAGACTATAGCGGATTATAGCCTTAGATTCTGTGGGTGGTCTCGGGCTTTCGCAGGCGCTGCCTGACAGGCGCTATTATCCCTAAAAAAGAAATAGAACGCAGTATCAGACGAATCGATACAGCGATTTACACTGGTTAATCGAGGTTTTCGAGTAACTTTACGGTATTTGTCCCGTCATATTAACGATCCGCCAAGTTACACGGCATGTCCGGTGCTTTACTGATTGGCTTGTGTACCCGTATAAGAAATGAACCACTTTAGTATCTATCCCCCTAGCGAGGTCCTTTGATGGGCATATTGTTTTGGTTAGCCGTCGTCGGTTTAACTCTGTTTGTTGTTTCCCGCTACCGCTTGAGTTTGCCTGTAGCAACTTTTGCTGTTGCTGTGCTGCTGATGCTGTCCGGGATGCTAGGCATGTTGTCAGGTTTTGCAGGTACTGTGCTAGTGCTTTTGTCTCTGGCAATTTCGTTACTCTTCAATATTCGCCCGCTTCGGCATCGGTTCGTCAGCTTACCGGTATTGAAATATGTTCGCGCTGTGTTACCACCAATGTCCGACACAGAACGAGATGCCATCGATGCCGGTACTGTCTGGTGGGAAGCAGAGCTTTTCCGGGGTGCTCCTAATTGGTCCATTTTGTCTAACTACCCTGAAGCTACGTTGACCGATGAGGAGCAGGCTTTCATGGATGGCCCAGTGGAAACTCTGTGCTCCATGATGGACGATTGGGAAATTACGTACGAGCTGAATGATCTTCCACCGCAGGTTTGGCAATACATCAAGGATCATCGATTTCTGGGGATGGTTATATCCAAAGAATTTGGTGGGTTGGGTTTTTCCGCTATGGCGCATTCTGAAGTGGTCACCAAACTGGCTACGCGCAGCGTTACTGGTGCGGTAAGTGTGATGGTACCTAATTCTTTGGGCCCTGCAGAACTATTGCAGCACTATGGATCAGACAAGCAACGCGAATACTATCTGCCACGTCTGGCTGTCGGTCAGGAAATTCCTTGCTTCGCGCTAACTGGGCCTTCTGCAGGCTCTGATGCGGGCGCAATGCCTGACTATGGCATTGTCTGTCATGGTGACTTTGAAGGTAAGCAAGTGCTCGGGATGCGGGTGACGTGGGAGAAACGCTACATAACGCTTGGCCCTATTGCCACGCTCCTTGGCCTGGCATTTAAAGCCTATGACCCTGAGCATTTGATGGGTGAGCAGGAAGATCTTGGTATTACCTGCGCAATGATACCTACAGATACGGCGGGAGTGAATATTGGTCGCCGCCACTTTCCACTGAATCAGGCCTTTATGAACGGGCCTAATAGCGGTGATGATGTTTTCATTCCAATGGAGTGGGTCATAGGTGGGCAAGACATGGTTGGGCAGGGCTGGAGAATGCTCATGGAGTCATTGTCGGTGGGTCGTGGCATCTCCTTACCATCGAACGGTGTGGCTTCAGGCAAGGCGGTATCTCGCTTCGTGGGAGCCTACTCACGCGTCCGCAAACAGTTTAATTTGCCCATCGGTAAGTTTGAGGGCATTGAAGAAGCTTTGGGCCGTATAGCTGGCCTAACGTACACGATGGATGCAGGCCGGCGATTAACCTGTGCGGCGTTGGATCAGGGGGAGAAGCCTTCGGTAGTGTCGGCCATCATGAAGTTCTATAACACCGAGAGTATGCGCACGGTGGTGAACGATGGCATGGATATTATTGGTGGTAAGGGTATCTGTATGGGGCCGGGTAACTTTCTGGGACGAGCTTATCAGGCCATTCCTGTGGGGATTACCGTCGAAGGCGCTAATATTCTTACGCGCAGTCTGATCATCTTCGGACAAGGTGCCATTCGATGCCATCCGTGGTTGATGGACGAGATCACCGCAGCATCGTTACCCAACAAGCAAGAAGCATTAGAGAGTTTTGATGAAGCGCTGATGGGGCATGTAGGGTATGCGATTCAAAACGGCGCGCGCTCCTTGTTCCATGGTCTGACAAAAGGCGCTTTCGCCAGCTCACCGATTGATGGTGAGAATGCCAAATATTATCGACGTTTGTCTCGAATGAGTGCTGCGTATTCGTTTCTAGCGGATTTCGCCATGCTGTTTCTGGGTGGTGGTCTCAAACGTAAGGAGATGCTCTCAGGACGCTTTGCTGATGGTTTGATGCATATGTACATGGCATCAGCGGTCTTGAAACGCTTTGAGGACACTGGACGCCCGGCAGCAGATCAACCCTTACTGGAATGGTCCGTACGTCATGCCTTGTTCGAAACTCAGGTAGCGCTTGATCAGATTTTACGTAATTTTCCAAACACGCCAATCGGACTGATCTTGCGTGGAATCGTCTTTCCTCTGGGGCGACGCTATCGAACGCCTAATGACAACTTGACCCAGGCGTGTGCGCGCATATTGTTAAGCGAGTCTGAAGCCCGCGACAGACTGACAGCTGGGGTGTACCTGAGTGATGACCCTACAGATGTAACAGGTTGTTTAGAATTTGCATTGAAGGCAGTGGTTGCAGCTGATGAGGCTGAACGGAAACTGAAGGCAACCAAGCGGGCTATGCCGTATGGTCTGGATTATCAGACTTGGTTGCAGCAACTCACGGCAGAAAATGTCCTAACATCTGACGAGGCAGCTTTGTTGCTTAACGCATCAATTGCAACTAAGCGCGTTGTGGATGTGGACGACTTTGCCAATGATATGAAGCAGGGTGCCACTGCGTAAACATTTAATAATGTGGCAGCTTCATCAGTTAGAAGCCGAGCTGCTTTCATCCACACCCATTTATGTGGCGCGGATGAAAGCAGTTGTATATTACTTAAACGACCGCCAAAGCCTACTGACCCAACATCGCTTTTTTCAACGATGCTTGAGCAGGCTTATCTGAAAGCCAGATACCGAACAGAGCTTGCTTGAAAGCAAGGCCTTCAATGACAGATACTGATTCGTCAGCATCCATCAGATGAGTTCCTACACCAGGCTCGTAGGCCAGTGTCATAGCTGTACCAGATTCGAATTTCTCAGGCAAAACACCGAGCAACTGATCGATGCCTGCCTGAATTGGTGCAAGATTACCGTCTGTGGACTTATCAAACCCGTCTATCAAAGCATCAACCATCTTCTCTCGAGTCAGAAGGTTAGATATCAGGTTCAGTCGAATCGCCATTGCCACATCACCCGCAACGATGTCCGCTGCACTGCTGCTAGCCTCAGCCGTATACAAACTGCCAACGTACAGTTTGATAAACAGTTTTTTACGAATACCGGCGCCGTTAAGAGCGAGCGATTGCTCGCCCACCATCATGGTGTCATCGAGCGTCACACCTGCCACTTTGGTGGCATGTGCTGACCCGGCAATCATCAGCACACTAAATACCAGTGCGCTGATCGCAACAAACTTATTCATGCTTATTGAATGCATATGGCTTACTCAACTGCCTGAATAACGGTAGCGTCAGTGATAGGTAGTTGTGTTCCTGCTGTGGCTGCAAACGATGCCGTCTGCATTTGCATCTCGATAAATGCCTCTAAGTTTGCAGCAGGGCTCAGAATAGAGCCATGATCACCAGCAGAGAATTTGACTAATGCGCCGCCAGCTGCTGATGCATCGATTTGCGTCAATCCGAGCAAACGCGCTAGGGGATCAGTTCCGGAAAGTGGGGCTGTTGCCACATTGTTCGGAACAACCGTGTCACCGATGACTTCTATCATGTGAATGGGGATGCTGCCGGAAGCTGCCAACGTAGACGCATGATTAATCGGATCACCTGAATCAACAAGCGTCTGAGCCGCTAGCAGAAAGCTGTTGTAGTCAGCCGAACCCGTCGCGATACCAACAGCGGCTAGATTGCTATTAATTCTCGGACCAAAACTTTCAGAGTTCACCAGCAACCGAGCGACACCACCACCCGGCATTGCCAGTGTGGCCGCTCGATAGCTGGTTTCGAAAGAGAGCATGGTTCCGCCGACAATTCCGCCCAGAGAGTGACCAATAAATGTCATGTTGCTGGCATCGAGCTGAACGTCTGCAACTTGCGCTGATCCGACACTGGCTGCAAGTACAAACAAGTCAGCAACCGCTTGGCGCAGGTTGTCACGCAAGTTTGCAAGGTTCTGCAAGTTGATGAAGTGCGTTCCTGAGGCATCGACTTTCCCATCTGGACCTAAGGTCGGAGCTCCATCGACTGCTGTCTCACCTTCGGCTAGAGGGTTTACTGCGATATCGATGTTGAAGGTACGTTCGCGTTCAGCAAACGGTGTGTTGTCCGCATGGAACGGATTGGACACATCGGTTATGCCATGCATAGGCATGTCGATTGCGATCACGACTCGACCCACATCTGCCATGGCATCAGCTATTGCAAGCATCTGTGAACGGTTGCCGTTTATGCCGTGCTGAAATAGGGTAACCGGCCAACCGTTAGCAGGCATGTTGCCGCCAGTGGCTGACGCAGCATTGGGTACTGACATGATGACCGGAATGGTTTCAGTCGTTGTCGCAACGGGTGCGTACTCAGGCGCGCCTGACCCACCCACTGCACCGACTACCAAATCGGAAGCATTTTTCCAGAAACCGTTCAGCGCCGGTACAGGGTTAAGGTCTTCCCCAACAGATGTCAAGTAGTACGGAACTGCTAATGCACCTACATAGATGTTAGCTTTTCCCTGTGCGCCGATTGCAGCGGTAGTCGTAGTCGAATCGCCAAGAACCAGAGCGCTGGGGGCACTTTGATCTTTTGTTGCTTGTAATACTTCGCGAATAGACTGAGTTTTGAAAACCCAACTTAGCGCAACGGTTGCAGGGTCGACTCCAGCGCCTTGGGCTGCAAGCAGTTGGCTTCCAGTTGCACCCCGAAGTTGTTCCAAAGAAGGGTTAGTTAGTTCGACATTACCCTTCAATAAATCGTATGTAAGGCTTGGTTGCAGCGGTCTGCCATCGACATCAGTGATACCGCTGGTTAAAACTACCAAATAGTCTGTCTTCGGTTTTAATGGAACTGATGGAATCAATGCCAGTTGGCCATTACTCTCAACGGCCGCCATTAGTAATTTGCTCAACTCGGCAGTGACTGCCATTTCTTGATCTGTGTTGACGTTGACTTCGAAGATACGAATCGTTTCGCCGATAATTAGTGACGCAGGGGCCAACGCCTCACTCACCGTTGTCACGATGGGTGCTGTGGTAGAGAATCCGTCAGATTGGTTTAACGCAACCTGAGGGTTCGACAATGATTGGTCAGCGGTGGCTGCAACGGGGATATTCAGTGTGCCGTCAACAGAGCCGGTAAAAAATAGACTGTTAGGAAACGGAAGCACTGGAGCAGACGGATCTGGACTAAACAGAGCCTGAGGAGGGCTTGCAGCGGCAACCTGCGCTACTCTGTCAGCTTCGCTAGCAGCAAAATCGTAGTTTGAATCGCTGCTGCATGCAGCCAATGTACCGACGAGCGGTGCTACAACTAATAGGTGATGGAGTTTCATGATCATAAGCCTCTAGTTGAACGCCCAGTTGACTTGTGCGCTAAGAATATCCACGCTTGGTTCGAATTCGCCGCGAATTTCCAACGCTGTGCCGAGTGATTCAGGGTTGATGTTGTCAATGGGTGTTTCATCGAGAAACAAGTGCGCGTAGCCAACATCAAAGGAGAGGTTTTTGTTGACCTTGTAGCCTGCACCAAAAGAGAGCCATGTACGGTCGTTACCGGGAATTCGTGCGGTACGGCGCTGGGCACTTGGAATGGCTTCTTCATCAAACGCCATACCGGTGCGCAAGGTCAGTTTGTTGTTTAGTTTGTAGTTCACGCCTGCTGACAAGCGAATGACATCTTCCCAGGCCTGTACAGACAGAGTGTCTGGTTGAACCGGGTTGTCATAGGTAACGCGAAGCTCTTTAAAGCTACTCCAACCAGTCCATGTGAAATCGGCCAGAAGCTCAACCTTGTTATTAATTTCCCAGGCGCCAGATATTGAGAAAGTGGCAGGTAGGTCAATCTCCGCTTTAGCACCAACATCATTGAATATGCCTTGTGTCAGACCTTGGCCGGGAGCCACTGTGTTGCTGTCAAGAACCGCTTGCAAAGCTGCGTTGACATCAAAATCTACGTCTCCATCAAGTTCATGACTTGTGGAATGACGATAGGAAACGCCAATTTTCACACCTTTTTTAGGTGTAAACAGCGCCCCCATGTTGAAACCAAACGTGCTGGAGTCACCGGTTATCGAGCCATAACCGTCATTGGCTTGCACTCCAGGCGTCAGACCAACATTCACACAATCTGCAGCGGTAAAGCTGGTCAATGCGCTGGCAGCAAGTCCCAGACAAGTGGCACCGGAGTCAACAGCACTTTCCAATTCTGCAGACAATCGCTGCAAGCTGACACCAAAGCCCAAGCTGACCTTGTCAGAAACCTTGTAGGACACAGCCGGGTTAATATCAATGACGCTAACGCCACTTTTTACGGTGCTGTAGCGGCCTTTCCAGTCGCGGTCATATTCGGTTGATGATCCATAGGGTGCCCCGATGCTCAGGCCGTAACTCCACTGATCACTGATGGGCGCAACATAATAGAAGTTAGGCAGAACGGAGGTCGCACCTGGGTTGGCCGTGTCAGGACCAGAAGATGGGCTGCGTCCCAAAGCAGCACCCAGAGTCGTACCTTGATCAGTCCAGTTGGTGTCTGTTGTGAGAATGTGCAGGGCGACAGATGTCTGCCGCCCGTCGATTTGTGACATGCCAGCCGGATTAAACCAGACTGTGGATGTGTCGGCGCTGACTGCAGCAGCACCAGCGTAAGCATTGCCTAAGCCTGATGCGCCGTGCTCAATTAACGAAAAGCCTCCGGCAGTCGCTATGCCGTTCAGCCCGATTAGGCTGACAACACCAGCTACCATGCCTATCTGACAGGCGCGTGTGGGGGTTCGAAACATGACTATTCCTCGAAAGAGTGGTGGTGCGATCGGCTCTTGTGTGCGGCCGTTTAACCAAAAATGCATTAAATTTGGGTCCTTGCACTAAAATTATAAGCGTTCTGAGTATTTAAAATGCAAGTAAAAATTAAGATCTTGGCAGGAAATTCTAATACCAGCGAGCGATATAGTGCGTAAGAAGTAGGGTGGATATTATGAAGCGAATAATCGTTCCCTGGATAATCGTTGCCTCACTTTTTTGTTTCCCTGTTAGCGGGCATGCGGAGGAGTTTTCTTTTGCTCGGCTAAAATATGGTGATTCGAACTACGACAGCTGGCCGCGGTGGCGAGCTGATTGGCCAGAGGCCGAGATACATTTTTCGGCGGGCCTCGATCGTCTGACCAATATTGATGTCTCCGCAAATGGGATTGTTGTGGAAATGAGCTCAGACGAAGTGTTTGATTATCCTTGGCTATACGCGGTGGAGGTCGGATCATTGAGACTAACAACCCTTGAGGTTGGAAATTTGCGTGAATATCTGCTTCGAGGTGGGTTCCTGATGGTTGATGATTTTCATGGTCCGTTTGAATGGGAGAATTTTGAAGCTGTGATGCGACAGGTGTTTCCTGATCTAGTGATTCAGGATCTGAGTGAGCACTCTGAGCCTTTTCATGTTCTTTACGATTTGACATCCCGGGAACAAATCCCCGGTATTCGCGCTCTCATGAACAACAAGACCTGGGAAAAGGGTGGCCGTTATCCACGTTGGCGCGGAATCTCTGACGACAAGGGTCGCGTCATCGTTGCAATCAATTTCAATCAGGACATCGGTGATGCCTGGGAACATGCAGATGATGCAAGGTATCCGGCAGCGTTAACATCCCAGGCGTATCGCTTGGGTGTCAATTATGTCGTCTATGCCATGACACATTAATACACAGGCCAGAAAATCGGCAGTACTATAAGACGTTGCAGCCGTCCAGCGATTTGTGTTGGACTTCATTCTCCTTACCGCGGTCTACAGCTAATCGATAATGTTTGAATTGTTGTTCAACTATCCGTTAATAATCTGGCGTGATGCCTCGCTAGCCTTTGACACTAGCTGGCCGCTCTGGTTACTTCTGGCACTTGGCGTACTGGTGGCGTTTGTCATATTGGCTAGTGTGTGGAAGCGATCTTTAAGTGCGGCGCGCAAAACTGCAATCTGGACCTTACAAAGCCTGACTGCTTTGATCGTGCTGTTTATGCTTTGGCAGCCGAGTCTGCTTGTTGCCATCTCTGAGCGCGGTGAAAATACGGTTGCCTGGGTTGTTGATAATTCCAACAGCATGCTACGCGCGGACGTTGATATTTTCGATCAGAGTGACGCATCAATCACCCGTTTCGTGGCTGCAGTCAATGCAGTAGAAGAAATTACAAAGGAGGAGGCTTCAGAATTTTCGGCTGATCTGTATACACTGGGAACAGAGCTGAACAGCAAAAATTCCCTGGCTGAGCTGCAAAGCGCTCCCATGAGTGCAAAAACAAATTTGGCTGATGGACTCGATCTGTTGCTGAGCACAGTAAACGACACCGCGCTTGCGGCGGTAGTGCTACTTTCAGACGGCGCCGATAATGCGCAACGGCGCGACTCGGACTGGTGGCGGAATTTACAGGCCGCAGGAGTCCCGATTCATACAGTGGGTATCGGGCAAGGGCCACACCCCGACGATCTTGAACTTGCTGATGTTATTGTTCCCGATGTTGTACAGCCAGACACCCTCATTAACTCCCGACTGCGTATTCGGCACTCTAAGGCGGGTACTGCCCGTGTGCGCATAACAGCAGGTAAAAACCTGTTGGCGGCTTTAGATGTGCAACTGCCTGCAGATGTGAATCAAAGCATGCATACAGTGACTTTTCCCAGCGGCAGCAGTGGTGTGCGGCAATTAGAGTTTTTTATTGAATCTGTGGAAACTGATGTCTCGGGGTTGGCGCTAAGTTCAACGGACCCGATTCCCGACAACAACCGTCAGCCTCGGATCATACAGGTCATGGATTCGCCCAAGCGTGTGTTGTATGTGGAGGGTGAGCCACGTTGGGAATACAAGTTTCTGAGAAGAGCAATCGATAGCGAACCGTCGATAAACCTTGTGTCCCTATTGCGTACTTCACCCAATAAATTCTATCGGCAAGGCGTTGAATCTCCCAGAGAGCTGGCCGATGGTTTTCCAGCTACACGAGAAGCTCTGTTTCGCTATGACGCAGTCATTATGGGGAGCATTGATGCCGTTGAATTGAGTACTGAGCAGCAGGCAGCGCTTCGTGATTTTGTCAGTGTGCGCGGTGGATCACTGTTGATGCTCGGCGGTCGTCATGGTCTGGCCGATGGTGGGTGGGGAAGATCAGTGACGGCTGCTGCCTTGCCGGTCGTCTTGAATAACCAGCTAAATAGTAAAACATTCAGTAGAACACGGTCTCAGGCCATGCCAACACTAGCGGGTTTTCGAACGCCGTGGCTGCGTCTGAATGATGACCAACGGTCCAACATTCGCGCATGGCAGGAATTACCGGCACTAGCGGATGCTCAAAGTGTTGGTCAACCCAAGCCGGGTGCCGTGACGTTATTAGAAAGAGTGTCCTTGGGAGCGCAACTATTAGCTCCCGAAGCGTTGCTGGTCATACAACGTTATGGAAAAGGCAGAAGCGCAGTGTTGGGTACCAGTGGAACGTGGCGTTGGCAAATGAGTCTGCCCTCTGATGATGATAGGCACGAACGATTCTGGAGCCAGTTTTTGTGGGCATTAGTAGAAAACAGCATTGAGCCATTAACTATATCTATTGATTATCCCGTTGTGCGGGATTCAGAAACAACGTCAGTGTTTCTCAACGCCTACAATCCAGATTTTAGTCCAGTTCAGGAGTCCACGTATCCTGTGCGATTAACTTCACCCGAGGGCGTTATCAGTACTTTACTACTGCATGTTGATACTGAGAATCCGGGTAGATTCTCTGGCAAGGTGCCAGTCGGAGGTGAGGGGGCATATTCAATTCTGGCAACTTCTACTCTCAACGGCGAGTCGCCAACAAACCAGCCGTTTTCAATTGAACAATGGTGGGTTGGGGAGTCTAACAATGCTGAGGCTTATGACGGTCAACTCAACACAGACTTCTTACAAAGAATCGCTGAAGTTACCGGTGGTACCTATTTGGCGCTAGCTGACGTGGGTCAGTTAAAACGTGTTCTAGCGACAGAAAATGCTGCGCTTAAAAGGGAAAGCCGCTTGCCTCTGTGGAATATGCCGTTCCTTTTCTTGTGCCTGATACTGCTGAAAGGAACAGAGTGGTTGTTGCGGCTCTGGTGGAAACGCTTGTGATTAATCAGTTTCCTTCTCGTGCCATGATTAATGTCACATCCCTGCTTACCATGACTGGCCCTCGTGCATTAGTTTCTCTGCGTGAGTGCAGGGTTCGAGCTGTTATATTCATTGTATCACTGCTGTTTGCCTATCCTGTTTCTGCACAAACCTATGCAATTATTGTCAGTGGTCTGGGTGGTGAATTTCAATACACTGAGCAATTTGCTAGCACCGGGCAAGTGGTTTTCGAATCATTGCAATCTCTGGATGTTGAAGACGACCTCATCGTCTACCTAGATGAGACGGCGACTCGTGAAATTATTTTGAAGACGATAGATGACGTCGCGAGACGTATAAAATCCGATGAACCCTCAGTGTTTGCACTTTTTCTAATCGGGCATGGCAACGTGGATTCTGGGGGCTGGCGTTTTAATATCAGTGGTCCTGATTTAACGACGGAAGATCTAGTGGCAGTGCTCAATCCTATAACTGCGTCCCAGCAATTGGTGGTGCTAGCGGCCAGCGCCAGTGGTGCTGCGTTGGATATTCTTGCGCAGCCACAGCGAGTGGTAGTTACGGCGACTAAAAGCGGTGGCGAAAACAATGCTGTGAAATTCCCGGGGTTTATGGCACAAGCGTTACGCCTTTCAGAAGCCGATTATGATCGTAATGAAATTCTGACAATCGCTGAAGTTTTTCGATTTGCCGAAAGCCGAACGGTTGAGTACTTCGAGCAAGAAAAACTGTTGGCTCCGGAGCATGCAAGATTGAAAGGGGAGAATGCTGCTGACATACCGGTTGCCTTGCTTGGTTCCTTGAAAAATGCGACAAACGATCCGGCCGTTGCCTCTTTACTTGATGAACGGCTCGTTCTAGAAGACTCGTTCAAACAGCTGAAACGTGCAAAGTCTACGTTGACGTCAAAAGACTACTACGCCCAGTTGGAACAACTACTTTTAGAAATAGCACGATTGCAGCAAGTTATAGATGTGGCAACAGGATGGAGTGAAAGCGATGCTGAGAGCTAAATACTTCGGTCTATGGTCTATTGCAAGGCTCTGTCTACTGTCGGTTGTTAGCATTGCAGCCAATCAGGCTCATGCGTTTTCTATTCATTACGATTTGACTCGATCAGATGCCATTAGGGTCTGTGATCAACTGCTCTACAAAGGGCAAAAGGATCAGTCTACCGAGTGCTATCAAACCTTATTGGCTACTTCCAGTGGACTGGAGCAGGCGGATGCAGCGGCAGCTTTGGGTGATATCCGTCAGGCTAACCGCCTGTATCGCAATCTGTCCTCTGAGAGTTCTGACCCTGTAATAAAAACGCACTGGGCTAAGTTGTACCTGCAAACACATCAGACCAGCGATGCTGAAGCTCTGTATCGGGAAGCACTGCTTTACGACCCACAGTATTTACCCGCTCGCTTGGGACTGGCTGCAGCGCAGTCGCAAGGCTTTGAAGGTCAAGCACGTCGAGACTTGTTTGAGATCACTGCTGAGCATCCCGGCAACGTGCATGCCCTTATATTGCTGGCCCGCATAGAGCTTGAGTTGCAGAACCTGGCAATTGCTCGTGGTTTACTGAATCGTGCTTTGGCAGAAGTCGAGTCTAAGAACTTTCCTCCGTTGGAAATATATGCGCTGCATGCCGGGGCAAATTTACTAGAGGATAAACCGCTCAAAGTCTGGATAGACCGAGCGTTGCAGTACAACTCCAACTATGGAAATGTCTACGCTATTCCAGCGCGTTATTATATTATTACGTACCGCTATCGTGAGGCGGTTGATTTATACCAGCGGGCAGTGGCTATAGATCCAGATCTCGCTACAGCTCATCGTGATCTGGGTATAAATCAGCTACGGATAAACAATATTTTTGCGGCCAGATACCATTTGCAACAGGCTTATGACAGGGACCCGTTTGATGTGCAAACGGTGAATACATTGCGTCTGCTCGATGGCATTGACGATATGCGCATCAGCTCCATCGACGTACCAAAGGCCGATGATCCTGACACCATAATTGGACGGGTATTAATTCGTCTGGATCGTGAGGATGCTGATGCCCTTGAACCCTATGTTATCGATCTAAGCATCAAGGCGGTACAGTTGTTCAGCGAGCGTTATGACTTTACTTTGCAAAGTCCGATGATCGTTGAGCTGTATCATGATCACGACGACTTTGGTGTGCGCACAGTCAGTACGCCGGGCATTGGTTTGCTGGGCGTCACTTTCGGCTATCTCACCGCTATGGATAGTCCCAAAGCAAGAGCTGCAGGTGATTTTCATTGGGGCAGCACTCTGTGGCACGAAATGGCGCATGTGTTCACACTTACCGCCACTAATCATCAATTGCCTCGTTGGTTTAGTGAAGGTTTGTCTGTTTATGAAGAATGGAATACCGGTCCACTACCTGATCGCGAATTGTCGATGGAAGTCCTAGGCGCTATTCGCGCTGAAAAATTATTACCCATAGAACAGCTGGATCAAGGTTTCGTCCGGCCCAGCTATAACGGTCAGGTACAGGTGTCTTATATGCAGGCGGGTTTAATTTGCGATTTCATCGCTAGCCGTTGGGGGCACGGTGCCTTGGTTAGCATGCTTAAATCGTTTGCGGCTAAAAAAGATACAGCAACGGCACTACTTGCTTCCATCGATATGGATACGTTGACCTTCGACAAGCTATTCGTAGATCATCTGAACAAAAAGTATGGAG
Source organism: Granulosicoccus sp. (assembly GCA_047634635.1). Classification (GTDB taxonomy): domain Bacteria; phylum Pseudomonadota; class Gammaproteobacteria; order Granulosicoccales; family Granulosicoccaceae; genus Granulosicoccus. The sequence goes on from JBLIIE010000008.1 coordinate 37,067, forward strand.
TTGTTCTTGGTTCTCTGGACGATCTGCGTGCTGCAGAGCAACAGCTCGAGCGTGCAATCTTGCTGGAAGACTGGATTAGTGCTGAGGCGCTTTCGCGCGATCTGATAAGGCGTTATCCAGAGCGGGTCGGATCTGGGAATTCCTATTTTGCATTGGCTGATTCCTATCGATCGCAGGGCAATGAAAAAGACGCGTTAGAGACATTGCTGGCTTGGCATCAGCGTGGTGGGCATGACCCTGACGTATTGGAAGAGCTTGTCATTGCACTAAGAGAAGCACAGCGTTTTGACGAAGCTGTGCCTGTTATGGAATCAATCAATTGGGTCATGCCCTACAGCATAAATGTCCATCGATGGCTTGGTGAGCATTACTTGTCGGTCAACGAACCTGGCCTTGCTGAGCGTGAATTCAACGCTTTGCTTGGCTTGCAACAAGACTCGTCTGCTGTTGCTCATCTTGGCAAGGCTAGAGCGGCCATGCTTAACAGTGACCCTGACACCGCACGTAAACAGGTGTTGTATTCCCTGGAAAGCGCCCCTTTTTATCGACCTGCTCAGCAATTGTTGCTGAGACTATCTGCTGGAGAATGACGTGAGCGACTCTACGTTCGACAACGCTAATACAGCGCAGCTTGTGAGTGATTTTCGTGATGTCACACAACGGCTGCGTAGTGAGGTGGGTCGAGTCATCGTTGGCCAGGATGAAGTGGTCGAACATCTGCTGATAACGCTACTAGTCGGTGGTCATTGTCTGGTTACCGGAATGCCGGGTACTGCTAAAACACTGCTTGTTCGTACCCTGGCGGATGCGCTGGGATTACAATTTGATCGGATTCAGTTTACGCCGGACCTTATGCCCACCGATATCACGGGCACCGATATCATCGAAGAGGAAGATAGTGGGAAACGTTCCTGGCGTTTTATTCCTGGCCCAATTTTCACCAATGTTCTTTTAGCTGACGAGATCAATCGCACGCCGCCAAAGACGCAGGCTGCCTTGCTGGAGGCGATGCAGGAATATACGGCTACAGTGCGTGGAACACAACATGTCATCGACAAGCCGTTCTTCGTACTGGCTACCCAGAATCCACTGGAGTTGGAAGGAACCTACCCATTGCCTGAAGCACAGCTAGATCGGTTTCTGTTCAACATTGTCCTGGGCTATCTGTCCCTGGAAGATGAGCTGAAGGTTGTTGAGCGGTTCACCACTGATTCGCCTCCCGCACCGGTTGTTGCTTGTACCAATCCTGCACAAATATTGGCATTTCAATCGTTAACGCGGCAGGTCCCTGTCAGTCGAAAAGTCGGTCGCTATGCCGTTGAGCTTGTTAGGGCAACTCGCCCCGACGATCCTGCTGCTTCCCAAAAAGTTAAGCAATACGTGAAGTTTGGAGCGTCTGTTCGTGCCGCCTTATTCATCACGTTAGCGGCCAAAGCCCGCGCATTGATGGCGGGTCGATATCACGTGACTACGGACGACATCGATGTACTGGCAGCCCCTGTTTTACGACATCGCGTCATGCTTAACTATTTTGCCGAAGCCGATGGCGTTGACATAGATGACGTCCTGCGTGATGTTGTTGACAGTCGATCAGCGGCCTGATTCCATGCGTTGTCAAAATAATCCAAACGTCAACAGGTACTGGCGCTAAGTCATGGCTACCCAGATAGCTAACCGCCTGCTAAAGCCTGAGGTGCTTGCGCGCCTGGGTTCTCTCGAATTGATAGCTCGTACGGTTGTCGATGGAGTCAGCACGGGCTTGCATCGCTCACCGCATTTTGGATTTAGCCAGGAGTTCGAGGAGTATCGAGCTTATAACGAAGGTGATGACCTTCGGTATGTAGATTGGAATGTTTATGCTCGCACCGATAGAACGTACATAAAACGTTTTCAAGGTGAGACTAATATGTCGGTCACCTTACTTCTCGATACCAGTAAGTCCATGGCCTTTGGTACACCCGTGCAAAAACTGGATCAAGCCTTGTTTCTAGTAGCCTCCCTGGCGTACATGGCGCGTAAACAGCACGATGCACTGGGTTTGGTGATTTTTGATGAAAAGGTCCAGCACTACCTTGCACCTTCCGCTCGACCTGATGCGCTAGTTCGGCTGTTAGGGTTGCTTGAAACAACAGAGGCAGGTTCAGGAACCGACATTTTAGAGGCGTTAACAACCTTGCGTGCCAGTATGACAAGAAGAGGCTTGGTCGTGGTTGTTTCTGATTTTTACGCGAATGCAGATGACTTACTAGAAGCCTTGCAACCGTTGTCGCATGCTGGACAAGATCTGGCATTATTTCATCTTGTGAGCCCAGAAGAAATTCAGCCGTCACTAAAACGCACCAGTGCTTTACGCGATCTGGAAACTGATAAGTCAGTTGTTGTGGCTCCTGAATATTTGGCTGACAGTTATCCAGCCAAATTCAAAGCACACTGCGAATCTATTGAGAGCACTTGTCGTAGAGTGGGAGCAGACTACACACAAGTGAGCACGGCTGAACCGTTGGATGCTGCGTTGCAAGGCTACCTGCGTTTTAGAGCGAGGCGCGGACGATGAGTCTTTTATTTCCTGCATACCTTCTTGGGCTTCTTGGGCTACTACTGCCTTGGGTTTTGCATCGCTTCAGCGATCAAAAACCCGAGGAGCAGTTCTTTCCCTCAGACAGATTTCTGGAAGAGACCAAACCGCCAGTCTCCAGAACACGAACGCTTAAATACCGTGCGTTGATGGTCATTCGAATGTTGTCCGTATTGCTGCTTTGTTTCTTGTTTGCACAGCCTTGGATGGATAACGCCGTAGAGACCGGTGATACCAAAATGCATCATATTATTGCTGTAGATTTATCACTTTCCATGCACGCTGATGATAGGTGGGAAAAAGCCATGGAAAAGGGACGTGAGTTGATTGATCAATATGGTGAGGGTAGTAGTATTGAACTAGTAGGATTTGATCAGGCACTTGTCCGAATTGCTGATAATACGATTTCAAAAGTTGATCTTGTGCAGGGCTTAGCTACCATGCGGCCTGGATATGTTGCTGCAGATTACGGCGTATTGATGCAGCGATTGAACAAGCTAGCCGCTGAACGCAGTGAGCCGGTAAAAATCTGGATTATCACCGATCAACAACGTAGTGCGATGCCGGCACAACGTAATGCGTTGTATGCGCCAGAAGTCTTTGACTTTGAGCTTGTGCCTACAGTTTCGGAGTCGCAGCGTAATGTACATTTACGCGCATATGCCCGCAGTGACGATGGTGTAAATGTACGAATTTCTGTGCAGCTGACAGCTAGTGTTTCTGAAGTTGCCAATAACGTCTCGGCAGATTCTGCAAATGAATTATTACAAAGCACTGTGACGATCAGTTTTAATGAAAAAGTGTTGGCACAACGTGTCGTCGGTATCACCGCATCCGGTGTGGAAGCTGTGGTTTTTGATAACCTGATCATGCCGCCTGGGGATAAACCGGTCCTAATCGTTAGTGTTGAGGAAAATGATGCACTGATGCTGGATAATAGTGTGTCGGTTGTTATAAATCAGGCCAACCCCACAAAGGTCGCATCACTTCAAACTGATAATTCGGCATCTGCTGATGCTTTAGTATTTATTACAACTGCACTGGAAACAGACTCTCAAGCAAGTGTAATCACTATTTCGGGTACGGCTGAACGGATTGCACCAGCAGTGCTTCATCTGGTTAGTGGACGTGATCTGTCTCAGAATTCATTGGATCTGGATATCCGACAATTCGTGGATGAAGGTAAAAATGCGTTGGTGTTTTCGAGTAATAATGCGTCTAGCACCGCAGCTCCTCTGATGCAAGGAACTGAGGTTGGGCTTGTCGATGAATCTCATCCCATGGCCTTGGGAGATCTTGAATGGTATGGAACAGAATTTTATGATGTTCCAAACATCACTCTTGAAGAGGGTGATCGAATTCTGCTTGAAACCACACAGAGGCAGGTGATTCTGGTTGAACGACAAACACCCAAAGGACGAATTCTGCTGCTTAATGACCGACTCGATGGACAGAGCAGTAATTTGCCTTTCCAGCCTGCTTTTGTGGCGCTAATGAAATCTATCGTTGATTACTTCGACACGAGCACCGCTTTGCCTGATCTGTTAACCGCTGGAGAGCGGTTACTGATTTCAGGTAATGTCCAGTTGTTGGACCCTGATAACAACTCTCTATTGTCGCTCGATGAAAGCGAGCGTCTGGGTGGCATTGCCTTGAGTCGGCCTGGCTTGTACAAGGTGATCGGATTGCGTGGTTCGCATATTGTAAATGTTCAACTTGACACAAATGAAGCTGATTTAACACTCGCCTCTGACGATGCCTTGAATAACTGGCGCAAAAGATTTGACGATAAAGAAGATGTTGCGTTGATTGATTCGACTCAGGAATTATCCAGTAGTAAAGCATCAATGCTTGATTCTCAAGCACAACGTTCGCGCTCCAGATTATGGCTGTGGTTGTTACCTGTTCTGGCAGGTGCGTTGTTAGTCGAAACCTTGTTGGCAAATCGCCGACTGGATGTCAGGAGGGACGGATCATGAGCTCATCTGATACAGCAATAACCCGATTTGGCAAGTACATTGCACGAGCGCGCAGACGTGAGTCCACACGCTTTGTGTTTAGTTTCATAGCGTATTTATTGCTTGCTTTGGTTCTTATTACAGGGGTCGGTACCTGGTCTGGTCTCATCAGAGGCTTTACGCCTGAATTAACCGGCGGTACTCGCATTGTCATGTTGGTCGCCGCCTTGCTTTCTATCTTGCTACTTCTTTGGAGACCGCTTAGGGCGTTGAGTCGCGATCGAGGGGCCTCGTTGATTGAACGCTCTGATACTGCATTTGACGGGCGGGTCTATACCTTTCTGGATACGCGAGCAAAGAATTCTGCACAACCGTTTCTGCACCTGCTTGCTCGAGATGCACTTTCTGTTTCCAAACGGGTGCCGCTGAGCCGAATAGTACCCACTACGGCCATTATGTTGCCGCTGCTGTTTATCGCCGCCATGGTCGCAGGAATGTTCGCCTTCAACCAGTTTGCACCAACGCCTATGCGTAATGCAGCCATGCATATCTGGTGGGGTTGGCAAGATCCTTCTCTGGTTGAATTGCGCAATATCACAGTGTCTCCGGGTGACATTGAGCTATTGGCTGGAGAAGATCTGGATCTTGAAATTGCTCTGATAGGTTTTTCGCGAGAAGAAGTGATTCTTCATGCACGCAGCATTGGGCAAGAATGGCAGACAACCCGTATAGGGCGTTCACCTGATGAGCAGTTCAGATTTACACTGTTTCGTGTGAACGAGGCGATGGAGTACTACGTTGCTGCGGCTTATTCACAAAGCGAAACCTATGCAGTGTCTGTTATTCAACCGGCTCGACTTGAGCGCATTGATGCGCGACACGAGTACCCCGAATGGACTCGACGCGAGCCACTGTTACGCGAAGATGTCGGTGATGTAAGCGGGGTGAAAAACACGCGGATTGAATTGTCGTTTGTTCTGGATCGCGAACTGCAGGATGGCACTTTGCGTCTCGGTGAGAAACTGGTCGATTTAGAGCTTGTCGGTCAATTAGACACTGCCAACACAGTTGATTATCGAACCACTCTTATTGTTTCTAATGACACAGAGTACCAGTTGTTGGATCGGATGCTTGACCGATTGGTGCCCATTAGTGCAAAGCACGCGGTCATTGTTCGTGGCGATGAAGCACCGAGCGTGACATGGATTAAACCAGGCAGAGACGTAACTGCCTCGCCGATTGAGGAAGTTACCATTCAGGTCGAGGCCAGTGACGATTTCGCTATCGAATCTATCGACTTGATGTACTCGGTCAATGCTGGAGATTGGCAGTCTGTGTCGCTACCTGTAAATGATGTAGCCGAATACGTTTTCTACCTTGAAGCTTTGGGTGATTCTGTTGAAAATGTTGAGCTGAATTCTGATTCCGCTGATCCAAACAACGTTCCAGATGCATTAAGCGGCGTGCCAATGCAACCTGGTGATCTCATTAGTTACTATGTGCGAGTCAGAGATCATGACAGTTTTGTAGAAACAGACATGATGTTGGTTGATGTGCGACCTTTTGAGCGTCGCTTCTCGGATGGTCAAGGCGGTGCTGGAGGTGGGGGTGGAGCTGCCAACGAAGGTCGAGAAATTTCACGTCGACAAAAGGAGATTCTACTAGCCACTTGGAATCTTCAGCGAAGTGCGGAAGCGGCAGGCGGGACGTTAGTTGGGCAGGAAGACAATGCAAGGTTGTTATCCGATTTACAGGTAACGCTCGCGGAACAGGCCAGGACATTGGCAGATAGATCAGAAGCGCGTGAGCTTGTGCAGCAAGGTGAGAAAATTCGCCAGTTCGTTAATTACTTGCGTGAGGCAGCTGAGCAAATGGCACCCTCTGCGGCGGCTCTCTCAGAGCTTGCTTTCAGTGATGCCATTCAGCCGCAACAGAAAGCGCTTCAGTTGTTGCAAAGGGCTGAGGCGTTGTTTGCTGATATTCAAATGACCCAGCCTGATGAGCAAGGTGGCGGCGGTCAGCAAGCAGGTCAGGATATGGCTGAAATGTTTGAACTTGAAATGGATCTTGAAAGAAATCAATACGAGCAGCCAGACCGAGGTGGGAACAGCGCTGGTGGAGGACAGGAGCTAGATGACATATTTGATCGATTGGAAGAGCTTGCACGGCGCCAAGAGGCACTAGCTGAGGCTGCCCAACAACAAAGAGAGCTGACTCGCGAAGAGAAATGGCAACAACAACAACTGAATCGGGAACTACAACAGTTGCAACTCGATTTGGAGGAGTTGCAGGAACAGGCTGCCAATGCGGAGGGGGGGGAAGCTGAGGCTGTGGAACAGGCAGCGAACGCCTTGTCAGAGCAGATCCAACGTGCACGCGATGCCTTGGAGGATGCCACTGATGAAGCTGAGCAAGCTGATAACGGAAGCACACAGGAACAACAGGCTAGCTCCGAGAATGGGACTGAGCGCGGGGCCAATTCTGAGTCTGGAGATCAGAACGCTGAATCTTCAGATATAGATGCTCAGAATAGTGAGCAAAAAGCTGAAAATGCAACTAATGAAGCAAACTCTACTGGTGAAAGCGAGTCTCTTCAGACCGCTAATGAAGCGTTGCAAGATGCGTTGTCGGACCTAGGTGATGCCAGAACACAACAGCTTGTGACAAGTCTAGAAAAGGCTCTAGAAGATTCCAACATTATATTGGATCAACAACGCACACTGGAAAGTGAGCTACGTGAATCTGTGGCTTTGGCTCGACGTTCGATTGAAAGTGGCATCATGGCACCTGAATCCACGTTTGAGGAGATGCTTGGTCTGGAGGATCGCAAGCGGCAACTTCGACGTGATCTTGATAGTGTGCGTGGGGACGTTGATCAGCTAGTGCAGCGATTTGGCGCGCAGGCACCCTCAACTCGAACAGCGTTAGTCAAAGCGATAGATAGACTTAAAGAGTCACGCGTCGCCGATCTATTGGAAAATGCGGCCGACTCGTTGAGCTTTGGTTCCATTGCTGTTGTTTTACCAGGAGAGAGTCTGGTGACTAATGCAATACGGGAATGGCGCGATCGTCTGTTTGATGCGATAGAAACTGCTACCAATGAGGAATTGCGCAATAGAGATTTTGAGCAGCTGCAAGTGGCTGAAGCGTTGGATCAACTGCAAGAATTAAGGGATATGTTGACGGGAGGTCAGCAAGGCCAGCAAGGCCAGCAAGGCCAGCAAGGCCAGCAAGGCCAGCAAGGCCAGCAAGGCCAGCAAGGCCAGCAAGGTCAGCAAGGTCAGCAAGGTCAGCAAGGTCAGCAAGGTCAGCAAGGTCAGCAAGGTCAGCAAGGTCAGCAAGGTCAGCAAGGTCAGCAAGGTCAGCAAGGCCAGCAAGGTCAGCAAGGTCAGCAAGGTCAGCAAGGTCAGCAAGGTCAGCAAGGCCAGCAAGGCCAGCAAGGCCAGCAAGGCCAGCAAGGAAGTAGTCAAGGATCGGGGCAGGCCAATAGCCGAGGGCAAATAGACGGCATCGAAGGAGGTGCTAATCGTCAGCCTGGGAGTGAGCGGGCAGAAGCGACAGCTGAAGCAATCGATAGCCTGGTGCCAAGACTCGACGCTCTCGGTGTTACCGAATCAGATCTTGCCGATTTGAGAGAGAGCCGTGACCGTCTTCTTAGTGGTGGCGGCGAAATTAATGCAGCTAGAGTTGAGGTTGAGTATCGGCAGATATTGCGTCAAGTGGAACAGCTTGAATTGCAGATCGGCAATAATGCAAGTGCGGATTCGGTTGAGTCTGAGGCAGCCATTCGTCAAGGAGAAACCACAGAGTCGGCGGCGGATTATTTTCGAAGACTTAGCGAGCAACCTATGAGGCTAAAACGATAAGTTACGATTGCTGACAACACTAATGGTTGAACGGTTCGACACCGGGCTAGGATTGCTTTAGACTATTGTTTTGGAAGATCATAGGTAATGCATTCGTGAGCGTTTATCTGCTTTATCTCAATACTGCACAGAAGGTTGATACCGTGGAACACGGTATGGTCCGTGGTCTGGCAATTGCCAATCCAGCGACGTGCGAAACACGGGCTTTGGCGAGAGATTATCTTGCGATCGAGCCTGGTGATGAAATCATTGGCTGCAACGGAGACGGTATCCGTTGGCAGGCGACTATCGATGAGGTTGTCAACGCTACCGCTCAGGATGAAACTGGCGAAGTGGGCGATCCAGTGAGAATACTTAAAGGCTCTTTAACGGCACGTGGCGGTCGTTCAGTTGCAGCTGCTTGCAAGCGTATGAAGGATAGCGGCATAGAATTGCCAGATATCATCAATTCTCGTGGTAGCGGTTTCAAGCAAGGAGCTTTGGCCAAAATACTGACAGATGTCCAGGCTGAAGCATTGGCCTCAGGCCTGAACTAAACCAGCCACTATTCAGATTTTGGTGGATTACACCACCAAAATCGAGTTCCATTACGCCTTACTTAACAGTGCTATCGATTGCACTCTTTTTTATAGACGTAATACTGGCACACCGGTAGCATACAACCTTTTATTTCATCCTAGAGACCAGTCATGAGCTTCGATACGCTGAGCCCAGGTAGTGATGTGCCTGAACAAGTCAACGTCATTATTGAAATCCCTGCCAATAGTGACCCCGTTAAATACGAAGTTGATAAGGAAAGTGGCACGCTGATGGTAGACAGGTTCATGGCATCGCCCATGTTCTACCCATGCAACTACGGCTACATTCCTCACACGCTTTCTGAGGATGGTGACCCCATTGATGTTTTGGTGTACACACCCTATCCACTAGTGCATGGCAGCGTCATTGCTTGTCGACCCGTTGGCGTGCTGAACATGAAAGACGAGGCTGGCCCTGACGCCAAACTAATAGCCGTGCCTATCAAGAAACTCACGTCCATTTATGATCATATCAACGACGTGGACGATCTTCCGGAATTGCTGAAATCACAAATATCTCATTTCTTCACTCGGTATAAAGAGCTTGAGAAAGGCAAGTGGGTTGAAATTGATGGATGGTCGAATGCGGCTGATGCCAAGCAGCAAATCATCGAGAGTATTGAACGCGCCAAGACATAACTTTAAAGGTTGATTCGTGCCTTGGTGTCTAGTCGATGACAGCTAGCAAGATAAGCTGCCATCCTGGCTTAACAGTGAAGTTGTTGGCAGTTCCAAAGACGTAAAGTTTGCCGTCCTTATCGACGGCAAACAAACAGCTTTAAGTCGTATTCGCTGTAAAGCTCTTCAAGCTTGTCACCCAATGTAGAATCATCAAGCATTGATTCCCGTGTCGTCTCCAGGCTGGTACTCACACCCTGGAGAAAGCTCTGACGGGAACTTAAGAATCACGTCCAGTTTTGCTTCCGAAGAACGAGCTCATACACAATTTGAAAGCAGGGTGTGCTCGATGGACAACTGGCAGGGCTAATGAGTAAAATGTTTACAACCTTTCACGTACCCAATTGACTTCACGGGCGATAGCTTCACTCACAGATTGTGTTCTGTAAGCCTCTGGCAGAACATCCCAAGTGTAAGTTTCAACCTCGAGGTGCCGGCAAAAGCCACTCATTTTCTGTAGTTGTAGGACTTGGCTTAAATTCGCTTGGGTTGTCGAAAAATGTTCGGTCTTTTCAATGAACACTGGCACATGAAAGTGTACGCGCCATGTGGGGTCAGGTTCGCTAATCGGGGCGAAGAATTTTTGTGTCGTCACACCAAAATCTCCTGTCATAGCCATTTGTAATGAGGGATCCATCGTGGAGCGAGAGTCCAAGCGATGACGAAGAGAGGTAATCGCTGCGTTCATATCGTTATAGCGTGTGAGTGAGTCGCCACGTTGCTCAATGACCTGGTGTAGGTATACAGGTTCGTCGAAGCGTGACAGCTGTCTGACTGAGGACTCGTTGACAAAAGGAATTTCCAATGCCGAGCTCAATTGAATTTTGATGATGTCGATACCCGCCGATTGCAGTCGGGCAATCGCATGTGCCGGATTTTCAAATTCTACGGCAGAATGGCAAACGTCGTAGCAAATACCGATATGCGTATGCATTGCTGCTGTTGCATCGGAGGTGTTGAGCCCCGTTTGTTTAGCCAGGGATTCAACCGCGTTTCCTGCAAATAAATAATTCTTGAAAAAGTCGATACTCTCGGTGTAGGTCTCCAGCAGGCAGCAAGGCTCGGGTTCAAGTGCCAACGCTATTGTTACGCCTGTATTCTGTTTTAGTCTGACGCAATGGGCAACCGCCTTGATCAGATTCTGGCTAATACGTTGCTCGGTACCTGGCATTATCCAATCCTTATAAGTCCCTGGCAGCGTGCTAATCGATCCATAGTCATCAGGTGGGTTAAGTTTGACCAATGTATCAGCTAGCAGACACGTGTATTCAAGTCTTGCGTCCTCAGTCCAGTCGGGCTTGTAGACGTCCTCCTTTACACGCTCGCCATGAAACACCCCATAAGGGAAGCCGTTTATGGTGAATACATAATGGTTGTTGGCTGTTAGCCATGATTTAAATTCTGCAAGTACGTCTGGATCCTGCAAGGAATCCACACTGTTGCGTGACAGACGTAGACCAATACCCATAGGCTTGTCATAGTGCATGGCACTACGTACGCGGGGTATTTGTCTCTGTAATTCGGGCAGTACATCATTCCAGGCATTGCCTGCATGAATGTTTGTACAATAGCTCAGGTGTGATGAAACACCGGCACAATCCAGCTTCATGGGTTAAGTCGAAACGTCGTTAGGAAAAAAGAGATAATGATAGTTTCATGCCAGATGTGCCCTGATTAACTAGATACCAGTAATGCCATGATGTAATTGCTTGATGAGCCCGACATTTTTAAAGGATTATGGTGAGTTAACGGGTTTTATGGTTGTGATTGAATCGCCAGATCTGCTGATGATTGCCGATAATTATTATAAGTCTTTGATATGTAACATCTGGGTTTAAGTAATTACGTTATGGATGGTGAAACGACAAAAATACCGCCTCGGCTGGGAATAATTATTTCCATGTTCCCGGAGTTGCATGAAACGTTTATCTTGCGGGAATTAGTCGCCTTAGAGCGACGTGGAGTTGATTTTGATATTTACTCACTGCAATTTCCAAGAGATCCGATAACACTTGATGATGCTATTCGTCTGTCGACAGAGAGAACACATTACTCGGCATTGTTCAATTTTCGCACGTTAGGCGCGTTCATTAAAACTGCCGTGCGTCATCCAATTCGTATTGCGGCGGCTATTGCCAAAGTCATCTACGTGGGGCGCGATCGGCCAAAAGAGGTTGTCAAGAATCTTGCGATTCTGCCACTGGCGTTGCATTTTGGTTACATGGGGTGGGAACGTGGTGTTCGTCATTGGCATGGACACTGGTCCAATATTCCCACCACTGCGTGCTGGTATCTGCAAAAAATTCACGGGGATAGCTGGTCAGCTGCAATTCATGGTGAAGATATATTTTCACCTAATCGCTTTTTAAGGCATAAGCTAGACGATGCTAGTTTCACCGTGGTGTGCAGTGGTTATTTTTGCAACCATTTAAAAACCCAACTTGGTCTTGATGCGCCAGAAGATGTGCATTTGAACTATCACGGACTTGACCCAAGAGTTATGAATCATGTCCCTGATCGCCAGTTTCGTCAGCGCTTAGCTGAAGATCCCTTGTCACTCATCAGTATTGGCAGACTTGTGCCCACCAAAGGCCATGATGTACTTATAAAAGCCTGCGCGCAATTAGTGAAGGCTGGTCAGAAACTCCACTTACAATTAGTCGGATCAGGTCCTGATGAACAATTTCTCAAGGAGCTTGTGAGCAACGAGGGTCTAATGGATCACGTGACGTTTACAGGTGCATTGCCGTTTGCAGATGTTCTGGATGGTTTAATGAATGCAGATTTGTTCTGTCTTGCACCGAGGCTTATTCCCGGTCATGCACCGGATGGAATTCCCAATGTTATTGCTGAAGCCATGGCGCTTCGCATACCCGTTGTTACTACAAGGGTAAGCGCCATTCCAGAACTTGTTAGTGATGGTGAGACAGGACGTCTTGTTGAGGTTGATGACATAGATGGTTTTGCAAAAGCTATTGCAAGTCTGGCCAAGCAGCCTGCAGAAGCACGCCGTTTGAGTGATGCCGCTGCATTACGGGTTGCAGAGCTGTTTAATCAGGAAAAAAATATTGATGAGTTGCTAACATTGTTTGGCACCTATGCACCAATAGCTTTACCTGACGCTTCAACCACTGTGATTCCACCCGGATGAACACCCTTCACAGCACGATGCAGAAAAATCCATCCAAAATAATAGCCTTCACGATTGAAGAACTCAGCGTGGGTGGCGCTGAGAAAATGCTGGTTGCTATGGCGAACGACTTGGCTGTGATGGATTGGCAGGTTCATCTTGTCTGCCTCAAGGACGCTGGTGAACTTGCGGCAAACCTGGACGAACGTGTGCACCTTCGAGTGCTTAATAAAAAACCTGGAGCCGATTTTTTTCTATTATGGAAGCTCAATAGATGCCTGACTGAAATCAATCCGATTTGTGTTAATAGTCACCTGTGTGTTGCCAATACCTGGACAAGGACTGCACTGGCGTTAAGTTCCATTCCAGTTGTGGCAACTGAGCATTCCAGAGACACCTGGAAGCCAGGGTACTATCGAAAAATTGATCGTATGCTGTCGTACTGTTCTGCAGCTCTGGTAGCTGTGTCAGGAGACACCGCTGACTTCTATGAAACTACGATAGGCGTTAAAAAATCACTGATACATGTAATTAACAACGGTGTAGATACTGAGGTTTACGCCAAGGGTGTAGGTGCCGCGTTACGCACAGAATGGCTCGGCGAAATTATATACTCTGGTGAAGCTACACAATCTGAAAAATCAGAGGCTGGTAATCACGTTTTATTGGGAACAGTAGGGCGCATGATAACGGCAAAGAATCACCAGCGGCTGCTCGATGCCCTGTATCGCTTGGTGCATGATAAAACACTTGAACATGTGCACATAAAGTTGGTATTTGTGGGGGATGGGCCTGAGCGAAGTGCCGTCGAATCCTATGCTTTTGACCGTGGCTTAACCGATCACGTTATTTTTACAGGCACACGCCACGATATCCCTGATGTGCTCGAAGCTTTTGATGTTTTTGTTTTGTCATCTGACCGTGAAGGACACCCATTAACGGCGCTTGAGGCTCAGGCGGCAGGTACAAGTGTCGTTCTGACCGACGCGGGTGGCTCTGCGGACGCGATTGCGCGCTCTGGCAGCGACGTTGGTGGTGTATTAGTTGGCTGTAGCGATGAAGCTTTGGCCGAAGCTCTAAAAGAATTATTGATCGAACCTGAAAAGCGTGAGGCCAGGGCACACTTTGGTCAACAGTTTGCATTGGCCAACTTCGACAAACGCCACATGGTTGCTCGTTACATAGAGTTGTTTGGAAGCGTCAGCCGCTAGCTGCGGCGGTTTGGGCTAATTTTTAGAGCCTACTATTTAGAAATTCTCCGTACCTGTCGTCTGTTTTCTATTGACAGCGACCCTCAATTCGGGACACGCTTGCGAGGTGAACTCGTTCGCACCCTAAGTTTGGGATATGACCACAATTGGAGAAACTACTGTGAAAACTCGTTTAAGCATTCTGAGTGTTTTAGCACTCGGAGCAAGCATGGCTACACCAGCTATTGCACAAGATGAAATTGGCGCCTGCCTCATCACTAAAACGGACACCAATCCGTTTTTCGTGAAGATGAAGGAAGGTGCTTCGGCCAAAGCTAAAGAGCTGGGCATCAAATTATCAACCTATGCAGGCAAGATTGATGGCGACCACGAAACTCAAGTACAAGCTATCGAAACTTGCATCGCTTCAGGCGCCAAAGGTATTTTACTGACAGCTTCAGATACCGCGGCTATCGTGCCGGTTGTACAGCAGGCACGTGATGCCGGGCTTCTGGTTATCGCATTGGACACACCGCTCGAGCCTATTGATTCAGCCGACGCTACTTTCGCCACTGATAACTTCAAAGCGGGTGAGCTGATTGGTGCCTGGGCTGCTGGTCAGTTAGGCGACAAAGCTGCCGACGCAAAAATTGCCATGCTCGATCTTGCTGCTAGCCAGCCGTCAGTAGGTGTTTTGCGTGACCAGGGCTTCCTGCAAGGCTTTGGTATTGATCTGGTAGACCCAAATCGTTGGGGTGATGAAACTGATCCTCGCATTGTCGGTAACGAAATCACTGGCGGTAACGAAGAAGGTGGTCGTACGGCGATGGAATCCCTGATGATCCAGGAGCCGGGCATCAACGTTGTTTACACCATCAATGAGCCAGCAGCTGCGGGCGCATATGAAGCTCTGAAAGCCTTCGGTCGTGAAGACAAAGTGCTGATCGTATCTGTCGACGGTGGTTGCCCGGGTGTTGAAAACGTAAAAGATGGCGTTATCGGCGCAACTTCACAACAGTATCCTTTGCTGATGGCTTCATTGGGCGTAGAAGCAATCGCTGCTTGGGCTGCCGATGGCACCAAGCCTGTACCAACTGAAGGATTAGAATTCTTCGACACAGGTGTATCACTGGTTACTGACATGCCTGTTGAAGGTGTTGAGTCTATTGACACTACTGAAGGTGCTGCTCGCTGCTGGGGTTAATTCCCAAGCTAGCGAATTAGGTATTTAGTTCGGTTAACCTTCGGGTCACGTTTTGAGGGCGGCTACGGTCGCCCTCATGCGTCGTATCAGCTGATACGTCGTGTATGGTGACCCTACTACAGCTGAGAATCATGCTGATATGAGCGACACTGCTGCAACTGAAAAAGTTGCCCAATTTGAAACCCGACGCGGACCGCTACAGCACCTCCAGCATTTTCTGCATGGTGCGCCTGCAATGGTGCCGATCATTATACTTTTTGTTAGTGTTGCAGCCTTCGGGTTCATTGCTGGCGAACGTTTTTTCACAGCGTTCAACTTATCGCTGATTATCCAACAAGTCACGATCATAGGTTTTCTGGCCTGTGCTCAAACGCTAATTATTCTTACTGCCGGTATCGACTTGTCTGTCGCGGCTATCATGGTCTTGGCCTCAGTGGTTGCCGGGAAGTTCGCTGTGGTGCTCGGTGTGCCTGCTGCCGTTGCGATACCCGCAGGTTTTCTTATTGGGACCCTCTGCGGCATGATCAATGGCCTCCTTGTCACCATGTTACGGCTGCCTCCCTTTATCGTAACTCTGGGCACCTGGAACGTCTTTTTTGCGTTGAACATCTGGTATTCCGGCTCCCAATCTATTCGTAGTCAGGACATTGACAAGATTGCGCCTGCATTAAAATTCTTCGGTGAGCGCGTCTCAATGGGCGGTGCTGTGTTCACGTACGGATCATTTCTCATGGTGATCGTGTTCCTCGTGTTGTGGTTCATGCTCAATAACACGGCATGGGGCAGGCACGTCTATGCCGTTGGGGATGACAAGGAGGCTGCAGAGCTTGCCGGGATCCAGACCGACCGATTGCTGGTCTCTGTTTATGCGTTGGCAGGCTTTATCTGTGGCGTCGGTGCCTGGGTGTCCATAGGTCGCGTTGGTTCTGTCAGTCCTCAAAGCTTTTACGATGCGAATCTGGACTCCATTACCGCGGTGGTTATTGGCGGCACATCGCTATTTGGTGGGCGTGGTTCAATATTGGGTGCTTTGTTTGGGGCACTGATTGTGGGTGTCTTCAGTTCGGGATTGAAAATTGCCGGTGTTGATGTGCTTTGGCAACGTTTTGCTATTGGTTGCCTCATTATTCTTGCAGTGGGAATCGATCAATGGATTCGTCGGGTGTCCTCATGAGTGAACCAGAAATTGTTTTACAAGCACGCGGCCTGGTCAAACGTTTCGGGCGCGTTGTTGCTCTAGATAACGCCGACTTTGACTTACGCGCTGGGGAAATCTTGGCCGTTATCGGTGATAACGGCGCAGGAAAATCCACCATGATAAAAGCCATATCTGGTGCTGTTTTACCAGATGCTGGTGAGATCACCCTTGATGGCGAGCCAGTTATGTTCAAGTCGCCCATGCAGGCGCGTGATGCTGGTATTGAAACTGTTTACCAAAACCTTGCACTTTCACCCGCATTGTCCATTGCGGACAATATGTTTTTAGGGCGCGAGATTCGTAAAAAATCCGGCATCGGTAAATGGATGCGCATGCTGGATCGAAAGGCCATGGAAGATCAAGCTCGCGAAAAGCTCACTGAACTTGGGCTTATGACTATCCAGAATATTTCTCAGGCTGTGGAGACCCTTTCAGGAGGGCAGCGGCAGGGTGTTGCTGTGGCAAGAGCTGCAGCATTTGGTTCACGCGTCATTATCATGGATGAGCCGACGGCTGCGCTAGGAGTGAAGGAGTCCCGGCGCGTACTCGAACTCATTCAGGATGTCCGCAGCAGAGGTATACCGATAGTACTTATCTCGCACAACATGCCGCATGTTTTCGAAGTGGCTGACCGAATTCACATTCACAGGCTAGGTAGGCGTTTATGCGTAATCCAGCCCAAGGATCACAGCATGTCAGACGCTGTGGCGTTTATGACCGGTGCCATCGAACCGCCTGAAATTGAAACCACGTGACAAGCGGTACTGACGATGAGGGTCCAGGCACCCATTCGAGTGTTGCTGAGTTGGCTCCACGAGGACAGTATCTGGATTCTCTAGCGCTAATTGCCGACTGCGTTTTGGCTTTAAGAGCCAATTCTGCTGTCGGA
This sequence comes from Granulosicoccus sp., assembly GCA_047634635.1. GTDB lineage: Bacteria > Pseudomonadota > Gammaproteobacteria > Granulosicoccales > Granulosicoccaceae > Granulosicoccus. The sequence goes on from JBLIIE010000008.1 coordinate 54,333, forward strand.
ACACGCGTATTGATCGGTATTGCAGGTGCTCCGGGTTCGGGAAAGTCAACGTTGGCGACAAGTCTGGTTGAGTTGTTGAATGGAAGACTCGCCGCTCAGGGTGAATCAGCCGTTGTCGTTCCGATGGACGGTTTTCATCTGGACAATAACGTGCTCGATATTCACGGGACACGGGATGGTAAAGGATCGCCGCCAACCTTCGATGTTGCCGGGTTTGTTAGTCTGCTGAGTCGGCTATCAGAAAAATCTGAGCAAAGCGTCTATGTGCCTGTATTTGATCGCACCGCAGATATGACCCGAAATGCTGCCCAGGAGATAACCGAACAACACAGTATTGCCGTGGTGGAAGGCAATTACCTGTTGCTGGACAGACCAGTTTGGCGCGAAATCACCGCAATGCTTGACTGTAGTATGATGCTTGAAGTACCGATATCCACACTAGAGACGCGGCTCATACAACGATGGGTGGATCATGGACACAGCCTAGAAGAGGCGCGAGCCTGGGCATTATCCAACGACATACCCAATGCACATTTGGTTCTGAAGGAATCAATCGCTGCAGACCTCTACTACAAGAGCGTGCGATAATAGGCTAACTTTGATTGTGGAGATGGCATGAGTTCATCGACAAATTTGCCTGAAAATACTAACTCGGCGAGTTATAAAGCGACTAATTCGGGCATGAGATGGAACGACCTGTCCGAAAGTTCAACGGGACAGGATTCGGACCCGGGTTCGGTCCCGGGTTCGGTCCCGGGTTCGGTCCCGGGTTCGGCGGTGGACTCAGGCTGTAACTCTAGCCCTAGCGAAGGCCCTGAAACTATGCTTATCGGCTGGCGTGAGTGGGTTAGTCTGCCGCAATTAGGTTTGCCTGCAATCAAAGCAAAAATAGACACGGGTGCCCGAACGTCAGCGATTCACGCCTTTGATATTCAGCAAATAAAGAAAAATGGTGGCCAGGATTGGTTAGCATTCAGTGTTCAGCCCGTGCAGAGAAATGTCAGCATAGTCTGCCGTTGTGAAGCTCAACTGATCGATGTTCGCCGGGTAACTGACTCCGGAGGCCATGCGGGTGATCGGTTCTTCATTGAAACCGAGCTGAAGATAGGCTCACACACACGCACTATCGAAATGACGTTATCCCAGCGCACCGATATGCTGTTTCGTATGTTGTTGGGCAGAACCGCCATGGTGCCAGGAATTCAGGTAGAGCCTTCCTTATCGTTTTCATTGGGAAGAATGTCTGCGCGCACTTTGTATGCTGGTATTACCGAAGGAGTTGTTCCATGAAAATTGCGATTTTGTCGCGTAATCGTCGACTATATTCAACGCGTCGTCTGATCGAAGCTGCTGAAGCTCGTGGCCATGAAGTTCAGGTTATTGATGTATTGCGTTGTTATATGAACATCGTTTCTCGTAAACCGAGCGTGCATCTGGAAGGTGAACAGCTGATAGGAATTGATGCCGTTATCCCACGTATTGGGGCGTCGGTAACAGCATACGGCACATCTGTATTACGGCAGTTCGAAATGATGGGTATCTATACCTTAATTGAATCAGTGGCGTTGGCGCGATCTCGTGACAAATTACGCTCACTGCAACTGCTGTCTCGCAAAGACGTCGGTTTACCGGTTACAGGTTTTGCCAACAAGCCAGGTGATAGTAAAGACGTCATCAAAATGGTGGGTGGAGCACCTGTGGTGATAAAGCTCTTGGAAGGCACTCAAGGCATTGGTGTCGTGCTGGCAGAAACCACTAAGGCGGCAGAGTCAGTTATCGAGGCGTTCATGGGGTTACAGGCCAACATACTGGTGCAGGAATTTATCAAGGAAGCCGGCGGTGCTGACGTGCGTTGTCTTGTGGTTGGAGGGAAGGTAGTTGCAGCCATGAAACGCCAAGCTGCTGAGGGTGAATTCCGATCCAACTTGCACAGAGGTGGCTCTGCCAGCCTAGTAAAAATCACTCCGGAGGAGCGTGCCACCGCAGTCAATGCTGCGAAGACTCTGGGCTTGTCAGTAGCCGGTGTTGATTTATTGCGATCCGCTCGTGGTCCATTAGTTATGGAAGTAAATTCGTCTCCAGGGCTAGAAGGAATAGAGACAGCTAGTGGTAAGGATGTCGCTGGAATTATTATCGAACACTTGGAAAAAAATGCGCGCCCTGGAAACACCAAGACACGGGGCTCGAAGGGATAAGTCTTATTAGGTATCGAATTTCATGGCAAGAGAGTTAGTTAAAAACAAGCCAATTACGATTGGTGGTGTGACCATTGAACCGGGTGATCGTCGGTACGTGGATTTATCGATACCACCGCTCTACACACACACATCGGTAGAGATGCCAGTGCACGTTATCAATGGCAAACATACGGGCCCCATCATATTCGTCACTGCAGCTATCCACGGAGATGAAATCAATGGCATTGAGATCATCAGGCGTTTGTTGGCCACTAAGGCACTGAACAGAATGTCGGGGACTTTGATAGCCGTGCCTGTGGTGAATGTTTATGGGTTTGTATCTCAATCCCGGTACCTTCCAGATAGACGTGATTTGAATCGTTCGTTTCCAGGCTCAGGGCAGGGCTCAATGGCGGCGCGATTGGCTGATACTTTGATGAGAGAAATCGTTCTGAAGTGTACGCACGGTATCGATTTACACACTGCTGCAGAAGGGCGAGCCAACCTTCCACAAATTAGGGTAGATCTGGAAGAAAACCCGGAAATGCTGGAATTAGCCAAGGCTTTTGGCCCGCCAATCCTGCTGGACTCTGCAACACGCAGCGGCACGTTGCGAGATGCTGCAGGCCACTTACCCGTGCTGTTGTACGAAGCCGGTGAAGCTCTGCGCTTCGATGAAGTTGCTATTCGAGCAGGCTTGCAAGGTATTTTACGGGTGATGCGTCATTTGCACATGTTACCTGCTAGCAAAACGGTTGAGCGCAGCAATAAAACCTGGATTGCCAACAATAGCGTCTGGGTGAGAGCACCGCAAAGTGGCATCTTACGATCACGGTTACCGTTGGGCGGCATTGTCGAGAAAGACATGGTGCTGGGGTATATTTCTGATCCATTTGGAGAAGCAGAACAGCCTGTTATCAGTCCGGTGTCTGGTGTGTTGATTGGTATTACCAAGCTTCCATTAGTACACGAAGGTGAAGCTTTGTATCACGTGGCAACAACTGAATCGACGTATTCTGCTGGCCGTGTTGTCGACGAATTTCATATTGAATACGAACAACCTGTTATCAAGCGACTGAAGTAATGAAAAAAAAATCATTGGGTAAGCACGGAATGCAAGCGTCTGTTGTAGCATTTGGTGCGTGGGCCATCGGCGGCTGGAAGTGGGGCGGATCGGATGCACAAGCATCGGTTGCCGCTGTTCAAGCCTCGCTCGATGCTGGTGTAGATTTCATTGATACGGCAGCTGTTTACGGTTTTGGTTTGTCCGAAGAAATCGTTGGAAAGGCTATACAAGGGCGATCACGTGAAGACATCATTGTGGCGACCAAGTGTGGTCTGCGATGGGACCTGGAAACGCCAACACTGCATGTCGAGAGTGAAGGCCGGCGTATTTGCAGAACACTGGAGCCAAGCTCCATTCGGTGGGAATTAGAGCAAAGTCTGCAGCGGTTGGGTACTGACTACATTGATCTCTACCAAACACATTGGCCAGATCCTGAAACGGATATTGAGTCGGTAGTAGAAAGTTTTGAGAAATTGAAAAAAGACGGACTTATTCGCGCTTGGGGTTTGTGTAATGAGTCTGCAGAACAGCTGGCGATAGCGGCCAAACTAGGAGGCCTTGCTACCGATCAGGAAAAGTACAGTATGTTGGATCGTGAGCAGGACTCAGCCAACTTGCCTATCTGTGAACAGCATGACTTAGGGTTTCTTTGTTATTCACCGATTGCACAGGGTTTATTGACGGGTAGCATTGATGCAAAGCGACAGTTTACGACAGGGGATTTGCGTCTTGGTAATCCTCGATTTGCACCACCTGTTCTCGACGCGATTCAGACTGTGCTTGCACCTATCAAATCACTAGCGCGTGATCGAGGCCTCAGTGTTGAGCAGTTGGTACTTGCATGGACACTCAGCCAACCTGGGGTCAGCCATGTGTTAGTAGGGACGCGAGATGTCGAGCAGGCAAAATCCAACGCAACGGCAGGTTCTGTTGAATTGGATGACGATGAAATGGCGATGATTACCCAGGCTGCTGCTGCATGGCCTGGATTTGATACGCTGAATCTCTAGGGCTAGTCAAATACCAGCGTAATACGGCGATTCTGTTTGCCTTTTTTCTCAACCTTCTTTATGAGCACTCTGCCAATTTCCGCGGTAGAGGCAACGTGGGTGCCGCCGCAGGGTTGTAGATCTACTCCTGCAAATTCCACCAGTCGAATAGTACCTTCAGCATTGCGGGGTGGTTGTACAGACATAGTGCGAACCAGCTCAGGCTGGGCATCCAGCTCTGCGTCAGTGATGTAGCGTGAGCTCATGGGAATGTCACGTTGAATCAGCTCGTTTAGGGCTTCAGTGATAGGGTCTTTATCGATAGGATCTTTTAAATCGAAGTCCAGACGTGCACGATCAACCTGAATAGATCCGCTGGTAACAGGTGCATCAATTAATGAGCAGAGCATGTGCAGGCAACTGTGAAAGCGCATCATGTTGTATCGACGTTCCCAGTCCAGCTCCAGGCTGATGGTGTCGCCTACAAGCAGGATGTTGTCGAGTGATTGTGTAGCGTCAGATGATTGGGCATCCGAACTTTCTACTACATGAAACTGACGGCCTGTCTCTCTGTCTTTACGTGTGTTGCTGATGGTTAAGCGTGTACCGTCTTTTAGCACCATGACGCCAGTGTCGCCCAGCTGGCCTCCACCAAGAGGGTAGAAAATACTCTGGTCTGTTTCAACACCTTCCTCTGTTATGGCGGTGATGGTGGCACCACAGTTTTTAAGATAACTGTCTTCCCTGTAGAGATCGCGTGTCATTAGGTGGGTCTCGATTGTGTTCTGATGGCACTGAGTCTAGTCCTAATGAGGGTGGGTGAGGGTTTAATGAAAATTTCTAGATTGCGTATTCAGCTCGCCTAGCATCCAGGTTAAATCCTCTATCTTGCGCGCCACCAGATGAACAACACCTTGCTCGCGTTGCGTAAGCCCATAAACCGAGACCATCTTTGCGGTTAGTACCTCTTTCCTGAATTGTTCGACTACCTGCTGCCAGACAATGACATTCACAGGTCCACCTTCATCTTCAATGGTCAGGAACACCACGCCATTGGCGCTGCCTGGGCGCTGACGTACCTTGATGATACCTGCCAGACGCGCCATACGTCCGTGTGGGACAGCGGCCCAGCTTAATGAATCCATAACGCGTTTTTGTTTAAGCTTTTCTCGCAGTAAAGAGAGCGGGTGCTGGTTAAGGGTCAGTCCCACGCTCATGTAATCAGCGACAGTGTTCTCGCCATCGGTGGGTGAGGGTAGAGGCAGAGCCGGTTCATTTGCTGAGGCATCGGCAAGTAGTTCGGGTAATGCTTCAACACCGAGTAGATCCCACTGCGCCTGATGTCGATCACCGCTGATGTTCTCCAGCGCACCGGCAATGGCCAGCGCCTGTTGATCGCCCTTGTTGATGCCGGTTCGACGAACGAGATCAGCAGCACTGCAAAACGGACCATTGGCTCGCGCTGTTAATATTCTGTTGGCACCTGATACTGACAGCTTAGAGACCAGTCTCAAGCCCAATCGCACAGCTCCCTGAGGCAAGGGGTTTTTTGTATTCTGCACCTGAGCACCCAGTGGTTGTGAAATATGAGTGGCTTTGTTGGCCTCGTTGGGGTTTACCAAAGCATGATCCCATTTACTGTCGTTGATATCGACAGGCAGAACCACCACACCGTGACGTCGGGCATCCTGAGTCAGGTCAGAAGGATCATAGAAACCCAGTGGTTGACTGTTAAGCATTGCACACAGAAAGGCTGCAGGTTCATGGCATTTAAGCCAGCACGAGACATACACCAGCAAGGCAAAACTTGCTGCGTGTGACTCAGGGAAACCGTATTCGCCAAAACCTTCTATCTGGCGGAAGATGGCTTCTGCAAATTCGGGGTCGTAGCCTTTTTTCAACATGCCGCCTACCACGCGGTCATGAAACAGCGTGACTTGTCCGCCGCGACGCCAGGCAGCCATGGAGCGGCGCAGTTCATCGGCTTGTCCTGCTGAGAAGCCGGCAGCGACCATGGCAATTTCCATGACTTGCTCCTGAAAGACGGGAACACCGAGCGTGCGTTTAAGCACGTTTTCCAGATCCTTGTTGGGGTAGGTGACAGCTTCGATACCCTGACGACGCTTCAAGTAGGGATTAACCATGCCGCCTTGTATAGGTCCTGGTCGGACGATAGAGACCTCTATCACAAGGTCGTAGTAGTTGCGAGGGCGTAGGCGTGGCAGCATGGACATTTGCGCACGTGATTCAATCTGGAACACACCGACCGTGTCAGCACGACAGATCATGTCGTAGGTGGGTGTGTCGTCCCCTGGAATGGTTGCCATGCTATGGCGTACACCTCGATAACGTTCTATCAAGGTAAAGCATTTTGCGATGGCTGTGAGCATGCCTAGAGCGAGTACATCGACTTTGAGCAAACCGAGTTCCTGAAGATCATCCTTATCCCATTGAATGATGGTTCTGTTAGGCATGGCAGCGTTTTCAACCGGCACAAGTGTGGAAAGGTCTTTGTCGGAGATAACAAAGCCACCAACGTGCTGGGATAGATGACGTGGAAAACCCAGTAGTTGTTGTAACAACCAGGTGAAGCGTTTGATAATTGGGCTTTGTGGATCGAAGCCCATACCTTCTAGACGTTCTTCGATCATGTTGGTGCCATCCCACCACGCGAGAGACTTTGATAAGGCGTCTATCTGGTCTTCAGAGAAACCAATGGCCTTGCCCAGATCACGAATGGCGCTGCGTTTCCGGTAGGTAATGACTGTGGCTGCCAAGGCTGCACGATGACGACCGTACTTGGCATATATGTATTGAATAACTTCTTCACGACGCTCGTGTTCAAAGTCGACATCGATGTCGGGTGGCTCGTTACGTTCCTTGGAGATAAATCGTTCGAACAACATACGAGTACGTGATGGGTCTACCTCGGTAATACCGAGGCAAAAACAGACGGCAGAGTTGGCCGCTGAACCGCGGCCCTGACACAAAATACCTTGCCCGCGAGCGAAGTTGACGATGTCATGTACAGTTAGAAAATATGATTCGTACTGCATGTAGCTGATCAGTGATAGTTCATGTTCGATTTGTTGTTGAACATCATCACTATGGCCCTCTGGCCAGCGCCACCTGGCACCGTCCATGGCTAATTGCCTGAGGTATTGCTGTGATGTAAATTCTGCCGGTACCACTTCACGAGGGTATTGGTAATCCAGTTCGCTTAAGTCGAAGTTGCATAGTGCGGCTACATCAGAGGCATTTTGTAGTGCTTGTTCCGGATAGATGGAGCACAGAGCCCGAACATCTCGTAAATAATGCTCACCATTTTGAAACAGTAGGCGGCCGGCAGTATCAAGCGAACAGTTGTTCCTGATGCAGGTGAGGACGTCTTGCAGAGCGCGTCGTTTGCGCTCGTGCATGTGTACATCGCCTGCGGCAACCACAGGCATTTCATGACGATCTGCAGCATCGATAATCCAATGGGTATGTTTTTGGTCGTAGCTGCCGTAGTGCAGCTCCAGAGCAAGAAAGGTGTACGGACCAAGCGCCTTGAACCATGAGAACCAATCATCGAGATCCCGTCGATTGCTTGGCAGGTAGGGAGGCACCAGCAGCAAGCAGCAGTCGTCCAGCCCCGCGTTCTCCAGCAGATTTGTGGTGATGTGATAACTACCTTTGTCTGCACCCCGCCGCGCTGTTGTGATGAGCTGACAGAGCCTGGCGTAGGAGGCTAGGTTGCGCGCCAGTGCCACCAATCGAAAACCGTCGTCCAGCGCAAATTCGCTACCCACAATGAGCTTGAAGCTGGATTGGGTCATGACATTGTCAGTAATCTTGCCTGGTGCCACCGGAGAGTCGCTGGCCAGCTCTTTCATGCGGCCATAGGCTCGCACAACGCCTGCCATGGAGCATTCGTCGGTGATGGCCAATGCTGAGTACCCCAGCTTTACCGCCGTGTCTATCAGCTCCTCAGGGCGCGATGCACCGCGCAGAAAGCTGAAATTCGAGACACAATGCAGCTCGGCATAGGCAAGCGTTGATCTGGAATCAGGCTGTATATTCATATACTGGTATTTAATACAGTATTTATGCCTGACGTCAACTCTAGGGGGTATATTTGGTGTAGTTTTGGCATTGAGTGCAGGCCTTGTCAGCGTCTGGGCCGGCGTACGCATTGAGTAATATGATTGGGTTCACAAAAAAGTATGTTGTTCGAAGGCGTATGAACAGCTAAAGATGCAAGTGATCTGTTATTCGATTAATTTATACAAACAGAAAGTTCTGGCAAATTTGGAGCGGGCTGTTGCCCCACGCGTTATGCTGAAGCCTCATAGACAACCAAAGACCCCCACCATGCTAACAACTCTCGTACTGGATATTGGAAATGTCATTTGTGATTGGAATCCTAACGGGTTGGTTGCGACCGCATTTGATGCAGAGGGCGAACAACAAGGTGCTCTGGATGTAACCGTGCGTAATCCAGATTGGTTAGCACTGGATAGAGGTGTGATTAGTATTGAAGAAGCTACAAAACGGGCACAGGCACGAACGAGTCTTGACCCTGCAGGTATTGCCAAAATCTATACGAACCTGTGTACGTCTCTAACGGCGCTACCAGGGACCATGACGGCTATGCATAAAGCGAAAGCGGCCAATATTCCTATTTATATTCTGTCAAATATGCAAGCACATGCCTGGGAGCATTTATCCAATACCTATGATTGCTGGGATGCTTGTGAAGGTGTACTGGTATCGTGCGACGTCGGATTAATCAAACCAGATCGCGCCATTTATCAATGCTTGTGCGACACGTTTTCGTTGACCGCCGAGGAATGCGTGTTTGTCGATGATATGGCTGAGAATATTGAAGCTGCAAAGGAGTTTGGTATGCAGGGTGTTCAATTGACTGATAAACATGCGGGTGGGACAGTTGTGGATGACTTGATTGCAGAAATTCTAGCGGCTAGATAAAAGTTCATACCGCTAGGTTTCCTGCTGAGGCAATACCCCTTTCTGCCTCGAGCTTTTGAAGTTGCTTGTAGCCTTATTATCGGGACTTCAATCTATCGAGCAGCAAAGGGTTTAGCAGTGTTTGATGATCTTTCAGACGTTACCGTCGATAACTATGGCGCTTAAGCGATTGTTTTGTATATCTTTAACTCTCGGCTGCCATAAGTACTCCATGGAGTCTGCTATCAATCAGATGTTGTATATCGTGCACGAGTAAATTCACGGTGTATCTGATACCTTTGGGAACTATTTTAGATAAGCGGTATTGGGTAACTTAAATTGAACATCATTTTGGGAAAGGGAATAGAACAAATTCGGTTTGGAATCAGTCGCGCTTTACTAGAGAAAAAATTAGGTACTGCCGATAAAGTTGATACTGACGAAAGTGGAAATCCGCTTCTGATCTATAACCGATTGCAATGTACTTTCTGGCTGAATGAGGACAACGAACTACACTGGATTCAATGTTCGAATTCGTCTGCCAGGCTTTGGGGTGAGATAGTCATTGGTCAGCCATTTGCTGCTCAAACCGAATTTCTCGAATCATTTTCTGGTGAGTGCCCCAGTATTGACGATTATGGGTCAATGGAAAGCTACAGCTTTGGTGCTAACGAACTTGAGCTTCAAGTCGAATATGGCATTGTTACCAGTATTTGTTTCGGAAATTTTTGGAATGATGATGAAACCGCGATATTTCCAAAAGAGATTTAGCCTTTCAATGCGGGTTCTTAAGCGTTCGTCAGACACATATTGTTAATGCCTGGTTAGAGAATGAGAATATTCGTTACGAATTCGAAGATGATATAGCGTCGGTTTTCGATGCTATTGCTATGACCACTCCGAGTCGGTAGGCACCTTTTGTGGGATAAACCGTTTAATCTAGCAAGTCGTTTGCCCTGTTCCGCTTTTAGGGTGATTGAAGAATAACTGTAGATTGCGCTTGATAATGTTTTCCCAGAACAAGAACGGCAGCCCCTTAAAGAAGTCTTCAGCGGATCCTTTGCCAGCTGCACTTAATGTCTTGAATACGGCTTTGGAACAATTAACATTTGTCCATTATGCTTTAGAGTACGTATCATTATTGAAACAATAATGATCACCAATAAGGCGAAATTAGACCATTGAGAACGTCATTTGATCGTAGTCAGCTTGATTACATGGACAAGCACCGACGAACTAATCTGATTAATTCGCTCTCAGGCTATAAGAGCGCTAATCTGTTGGGTTCGATCAATGCTCAGCAACAGACCAACCTTGCTCTGATGAGTTCGGTGTTTCATGTTGGTGCAAATCCACCGTTAATGGGCTGCCTACTAAGGCCACATACTGTTCCCAGACATTCATTGGAAAACATTCTGGAAATGGGATGCTTCACTTTGAATACGGTAGCAAAATCATTTTACAAGCAAGCCCACCAAACGAGTGCTCGCTATTCGCGTGATCAATCAGAGTTTGAAGCGGTAGGTCTGACGCCTGAATACTCGGATGTCCTTTGTGCACCTTATGTTTCTCAAAGCCCTGTGCAAATTGGTCTGTCGTTAGTTGAAACTCAGCCCCTGGAAATTAATAACACGGTGCTCGTGATTGGCGAAATCAAAGAGATTAGATTGGCGGACGACATGATGGCAGACGACGGTCACTTGAAGCTAAGTAAGATGGAGGCTGTCGCCCTGTCGGGACTGGACGAATACCACTTAACAGCATCGCTTGGCAGGCTCCCTTATCCAAAGCCATGAAGTACCGCTGGGCGTATGTGCGGGTAGAGGGCTGGCATTCGTACCCTGTGTCACAGTGCTCATCACGGAGATGTGATATTTGATTGATCTAGATCAATTCTGTCTTGGCACAATTTTCTTAAACTACGGTTCATGACTCGCAAATATAGGGATATAGATAAAGCCTTGCTACCCAGAAGCTCGATAGTCTAGGGCTGCTACATTGTTTGATTCAAAATTGCAGAAACTGATCTGTCGATTCCGTCGTCTATCGGCAACCATTTGAGCAGTTGGAATTATCATGCAAACTCTTGTGGACCCAATTAACCTTCGAGACCACTATCACCTTGAAGTCAACGGGCGAACCAAGGCACAGGCCTATCGACTGTAAACTAGTCAAATTGAACCATTTTTTTGGCACGTATTACCGATTGCCTAGTTAATTTAATTGCAAGGTTTATCAGGAGTGTGGCCTGCGCGCACGGGTACTAAAGCAGAGCCTCAATGTCTTTGACTAATTGTGAGCTCAAGGGCAGCACGTTTGAATCGTAGTGTTTGATTACTCGACCGTCTCGATTGATGAGGTATTTATTGAAATTCCATCTGGGATAGGTGCCTACCGCCTTAGCAAGATCATGGAACAAAGGATGTGCATGATCTGATTTAACGCCAACTTTCTGGAACATGGGGAACGAGACGCCATAATTCAGCTCACAGAACTCAGCGACCTCTTTTTCGGTTGATAATTCCTGGCGGAAGTCATCGGAAGGAAATCCCAATACCTGAAAACCCCTATCAGCATAATGCTGGTGAAGTTTTTCCAACTGTTTGAATTGAGGCGTAAATCCGCACTTGCTTGCTGTATTGACCATTAGCAGCACATCACCAGCAAACAAATCGCATAAGGGACGCTCGACCGGAGCCATCAATGGGCGAATTCGATGACTCAACAGCGGTTGACAGACAGCGATGTTAGATGTTTCCTGTGCAGTGCTGCCGGTAGTTTGGGCTGCACTCAGACTCGAGTGTGTTAACCATGCGCCCAGCGGTGCGGCAACTGACATCTGTAACCAGCGACGGCGATTTATTCTGTTCATATGCGAACCTCTAATCATGGACATTGGGTGCCCTGAGGAGTTACCCGTCGATTAATGTCTGGCAAATTGCCATGTGCTGACAACGTTGGGGATGAGTCCTCGTCAGGACATATCCGGCTTTGAATACCGACGCTGCTTCTGGTAAATGTCAAAAGTAATCTATCGTGTTTACCCTTATATGTTCGTTTATTTAGTCGGTAGAGATCAACCTTTTGCCATAATCGATCGAAATATAATGATTTTAGGTGTCTACCAGTAGGTTTTTGGTGCGTGCTGCAACGCCTTAATGGAATTGGACAGCCCGAGTTGGCCAGGTTAGCTTGGCTGAAGGCCCCACAATAGTGAAAAACCAGTCGCAGCATCTATCCTGATTGAGCATAATATCTGTGGCGGCAGTGACTACATGGTCGTTGGACTGCCGACCCCCCAAACCTGCACGTTTTCTGAACCGAGCTCAGTCGCAACTCGCGGTTGTTCCAGATCGTAATGTTCCACGAGTATAGATAATGGTATCGAAAGTAAAGCTCTATTCGCAATTGGACTCTATGGAAGATGAGTTGCGAGAACGCGTAGTTCCTCACCTTGAGAATGCAGTGAAAGGGAACAACAATTTAATATTTTGCACAACTGACTTCAAGCCCTTTCCAAAATTAAACTATCGAGCTGATTCTGAAACTGATGCATTGATTCAGCTCGGAAGGCAAATTTTGGCTCTGAAGGAGAAGTTGGGCGAATCATCAGAAGGGACCATCGCAGAGCGGATATGCTGGTATTGCCGGAAGTGGGGGGATACTGGAGACAGTCATCAAGAAGTCGTACAAGGACTAGCCAAAGATTTTCTACAAGAGCTACGAAATGCGAATAACTAACAAAACGCAGAAGCCTGAAAACTTGCGTCATTTTTCGAGCTTTAGCGCTCGCCGGTACCGTGTTCGTTTGCAAGTCGCTGCGGTGTTAGATCGCTACATTCTGTTATGAAATTTGTCCTCCTGATCTTCAATATAAAGAGCAGTACCAACGTAGGGCAGTTGATTAGAACTGCAAATGCTTTCGGTGCAGAAGAGATTTGTGTAATAGGAAGAAAAAAATTTTCAACCTATGGAAACCAGCGTACGTCGAGCACCACAAGATTTCGTCATTTCTTCCAAATTGATGAGGCTATTACGCAGTATAAAAAATTCAGCTATGATTTTGTTGGCATAGAAATAACCAATACATCGATATCAATTAATAAGAAGGAATTTGAAAATAATACAGTCTTTATTTTAGGAAATGAAGGTGCAGGTATTCAGGAAAATATTTTGCATAAATGCGACTACTGTGTGTACATTCCTCAATTTGGCTCAGGCGCGTCAATTAACGTAAACACAGCCTGCGGCATAGTTTTCAATGCGTTCACAAAAAACAGAAACGATCAAAATAAAATTGATGGTTTCAAATTTGAAAATACAGAGAAGCTGTGATTGGAATTAGAAATCATCGCTAGAACAATTCAACCTTGCTGGTCGTCATACAATAAATTCGATTCGCTGTGTATGCATTCAACGAATAT
>JBLIIE010000009.1:0-60107 GCA_047634635.1 Granulosicoccus sp.
ATTTTTGTAGCAACCTGTTATGAATTCAGTGGCATCTCATGTCAATATTAATGAACGGCATACCACAAAATTAATTTCTATTCTGTGAATGAATTTGTGAGTCAAGCTAACTGGTGAAATTGAAAATGAACCCACGCGATCTGGGGTCATGACCATTGGGTCCTTTTATTTCACCCGTTGGTTTTCGAATAAAAAAACTCAATCCAAACCCACTCTTTCAGGTACGAGTTACACCCAACTAGCCTTCGTACACGTTGTGTTTTAGTTCATCACTATCATATTTGCCCTTGCTATCTCAAAATTGTCCTTGCAAAAAACCGTTGTAGGCGCTGAATTTTCCGTTCACACCTGTTGGAAAATGTGACTTGCTGACTATTGGCGATAAATAGGAAATTGGCGTACGGATGATCTGCAGGTTGTGCCGTGGTGAGGGATATGTACTCTGGCGTGAGCATGACAAAACTGAGTTCAAAGGTGTGTAGCGAGAATCCATCACCAGCAAACTGCAATTCTTGTATGCCAATGAGTTGGTCAATTCGATTGAGCCAGGAATCCAGTGAAAATTTTCATTCGCGTGCACGCCGACTACTAAATGCTAGTGCAACCTTACCGGTGTAATCACGATTTATATCAGAACCCGTGGATAGATCATTGTCTATATTTATCTGCCAGCCAGCGTCATAGGGTTTATCGAAAGTCATTAAAACTAGTGTTTCTGCGAACACTGTCCGTACCGATGTTTGCAACTTTCAATATCAGCTTCGAGAATCTGGTCGAACTATCCCAGCGGTGTCGATCACGCAGAGCGTCTAAGCTCAAAATGCTGAGAGAACCCATCCGAACATTGGAGATCGCCTGTTTTCTGCGTCACACGTTACTGCTAACTACCGATACGATACTGTACTGCGTGATCTTCGCACAACCGACCTGTGACGTCATGTACGCGAGCAGGCTGAGAAACTGGAGCATACTGAATAACAAAATATTCGCTCGCTGGTATCTCGGACTCGTCAATTCGCCGAAGACGCTGATCGATCCGATAGTGAAGTGAGAGCATTTGTTCTTGATACACTTCCCGAACGGTGATCAGCTTGGCAGAAGGTGGAGGGGGTAGGTGGATTGCTGCGTCGCTGGCGATTGATACGTGCCAGATGTGCCATGGAGTTGATTAATAGGGGCTCAGCAGTTTGGTCAAACGGTGGAGTAGTACTTCCAAGATCGTTCTTGTGCACTCACCAGACTCAAAGAACTTGTTAGAAGTTCGTTTGCGTACTGCCTTGATGTCTTTAACGGTGTAGTCTGGATCAAAGATATGGATAGCACTGTCTAACGTTGCTATCTCACCTTTTGTTTGAATGACTTGCTGCCTTAACAGTTCTAAATCGCCACTTAGCTTGGCGTGCTGCTTTACTAAACCGCTTATTACAAATTAATTCGACAAATTAATTTTCGTTTATGGACATACCAACCGTAATGGGGTCGAACCCTTTATAATTATTTGTGCAACTACTACATAATTGCGGACTGATGAATTCAACCATAATGTGGCGTAATCTGCCTTGGAGGAATACCCTATGAGAGGCGCTGATCTCATCGCAAACACTCTTTCAAAAGCGGGTGTGAAAGTTATTTTTTCACTCTCAGGTAATCAGATCATGCCGATCTACGATGCTTGCATTGACTGCGGTATACGGATCATTCATACACGGCATGAAGGCGCTGCGGTCTACATGGCGGAAGCCTATGCTCAGCTAACTGGTGAAGTTGGAATCGCGATGGTAACTGCCGGCGCCGGCTTTGCTAGCGCGCTTGGCCCACTTATAACCTCACGCGCCTCTGAAACCCCCATCATTCTTTTAAGTGGTGATTCCCGCATGAGTGGTGATGAAACGGGTGCTTTTCAGGAACTTGATCAGATCAGTGTCAGCAAACCGTTGTCAAAGTTATCTGTACGGTCAAAACGAGCTGAGAAATTAGGGTTCGAGATCGCTATGGCCTTGCGTGTCGCCGCATCGGGTAGGCCGGGGCCTGTGCATGTTGCGCTGCCTTTTGATCTGTTAAATGAAGAAATCACCAACCCGGTTATACCGTCTTTGCAAGATTTTGCCAGAGATGTCACGCTGCCTGATACACAGACTTTACAGACAATTATCGACAGGCTTTCCTCGGCGGAACGACCAGTAATACTCACCGGTCCACTACTGAATCCTACTCGCGCCCAAGGATTACTCGAAAAACTCGCTGATGCCTTGGATGCACCCGTGATAGCTTTGGAAAGTCCACGTGGTCTGAAGGACCCATGCCTGGGTGATTTTGCAGCCACGTTGGCTAAAGCGGATGTGGTTGTAAGCCTGGGTAAGAATATTGACTTCACTACCAATTTTGGTCGCCCACCGGCGATGTCTGACGAAGCGAAATTCCTGGTTGTTGATTCAGATACCGAAGTCCTCGAACGCGCTCGGCGTGCATTAGGCGAACGCTTGGTATTAGCTAAACGGGCTGACGCTGGTGTCACCGCTCAACTGCTGAGCGATACACCTAACCCACAAAAAAGTCGGTCGTTGTGGCGAGCGGCAATGGCTACGGCCATCGCCGCTCGCCCTTTGCCACAGGTCGAAGCGAGTGATGAGCCCATGCATCCGGCGGCATTGTGTGCGTCGGTACAAAGGTTGTTGGATGAGGCAGACGACCCGATCTTTATTGGTGATGGCGGCGAATTTGGACAATGGGCGCAAGCCTTTGTCTCGGCTAAAACTCGTGTTATTAATGGCGTTTCAGGTTGTATCGGTGGTTCGATTAGTTATGCTATGGCCGCAAAAATTGCTCGGCCCAATGCAACTGTGGTTACGCTTATGGGTGATGGCACAGCAGGTTTTCATTTTAGTGAATTCGAAACTGCGCATCGCTACGGTACCGATTTCATCGTGGTCATTGGCCACGATTCGTGCTGGAATGCCGAATATCAGATTCAAAAACGCGAGTATGGTGAAGATCGAATTAATGAAACTGAACTCAACCCAACGCGCTATGATTTGGCCGCTGCCGGGTTTGGCTGTCATGGCGAGTATGTTAGTAACGCACTCGAGCTAGACAGCGCATTGCGGCGTGCTAATGCAAGCGGTTTGCCAAGTTGCATTGTAGGTGTCATCAAAGGCTTACCAGCTCCGTAATCACAGTCAAATATCTATGTCTAAGTTGTGTTGCCCTCCGCAACGACGGGAGTTAGTGCAAACAATTGCTGAGTGTTTAAGTAGACCCTAGATAACTTTAAATTGCGCAAATTAGTTCTCTACTTCTTAAGCCAAAGCTTCGTTTTGCGTTCTCCAATTGATACACCGTGTGCGATCGAAAACTGCAGTTACGATCTGGAAGGTTAACCCCAATCCTGTGATGTACTTTTAGCATCGGCTAGCGGTGGTTTTTCAAAGGCCACATTCTCACCAAAATGCACCACCTTGCGTTTCCATTGGCCTAACAAATCAGTGTTAAATGCATAGTCGGGACCGTCGGTCTTTATATGCTCACGAGTCGCGACATAGGCATCAGCTGGCAATAAAGTCGAACCGCGCTGAACCAGATCCCACATGAAGTAGTGATGCGGCACTATGACAGTAGCATTTAGTTTGTCGGCAATCTCATCCGCTTGCTCGTAAGACAGAATATGCATGGAAGCATCGATGGGCAGCAACGCAATATCGACACTGCCCAGCATGTCCCACACATGTGGGTTTGGGTCAATGCGATTGTCTCCCCAGTGCATTATTCGCAGCCCGCCAGTTTCAATCACGATGATGGTGTTATCAAACTGCCGAGGGTTATTAGGTGGACGTGCATCTATACCCGCAGTTTTCAGATACATCTCAGGCCAGTCGTAGAAGGAACCCGGCGGTGCTTTGCTGCAGTGCTTGTCGGCAATGCAGCTTATTTTTACGTCAGCAAACGAATACTCACCAATCGGTCGATCCAATACCACGTGAGCATCGGGCTGGTGTACGCCATCGTGGTCAAAGTGTGCATGGGTCGAGCAAACAATATCTACGGGGATCACCGGAAAATCACCCCGATACCAGTCCCATTTTCCCGAAGGGTGGTTGCGCCATGGATCTATTAGTACAGAGATACCGGCTGGTGAGGTGATTCGAAAACTCGATGCACCAAAGTAGGACAACTGCACGTCCCCATTGGCCTCTACATTAACCCCGTTTGCCTGTAACTCGATCATTCGGTTGTGGTTGGTACTTCGTTGCCAGGCGTGCATACCTTCATTTATGTTCGACATCTGTTCATCCGGTGCTCATGCGCGTTAATTGTCGTCATGTGTCTATGTTTTACCACACTAACAAACAATCATATTTGTTTGTTTTGTAGTTGATCTGTGTTTAACTCAATCGAGCAGCAAGGATTTACATGTGATCGAAGACGCTAAAACCGAAACCAGAAAGGATTTTGAGGCTGTTCCAGAGCCGCATCGTCGCACTCAACACCAACGTTCAAGTGTAATGATCGAGCGCCTATCTAAGGCGACCATCGCGCTTATGACTGAAGTGGGCTTCGTCAATATGACCACCGCCAGCATCGCTGCGCGGGCTGGTGTCTCACGCGGTGCGATGTTGCATCATTTCGCCAACAAAGTCGCTTTGGTGACCTATGCCACGGGCGAGATGTGGCGTGGCGTTGTTGCTTCCACTGATGAGTTGTGCAGGCAATCTGATCCTGCAAATCCTGACCCCGAAGGTTTCGTTGAAGCACTTTGGGAGGGTGCGATGGCGCAGACTCATATCTCGGTTTCGGTCGACATAGTGTTGGCAGCAAACGGCAATCCTGTATTGCGGGCGCACCTTGATAAATGGGTCGCGAGGATGTTCGACAGCTACCGCGCGGCAGGCCGGCATGCTTTTGGCCAAGCGGATCTGACGCACGCGGAATGCGATGCGCTCATTGCTACAGTGGCCTCCACCTTGCGTGGCCAGCGCGTAGCTCAGATGCTGGCGCCTAACCCTGCCTGTGCCAAAGCTGTGCGCGCGATGCTCGCCAAGATGCTGCGCGATCAATTGCAAAGGGTTACTCAATGACAGCACTTTTGTCAGCAACAGATTTGTCTCGCAGCTTTGGTGGCGTGCATGCCGTCCGTGATATGGGCATTGAGGTTCAAGAAGGCTCTATTACCGGGTTGATCGGACCAAATGGTGCGGGTAAATCAACGTTGTTTAATCTGCTCAGTGGCGTGATACGCCCGCAATCAGGCACCGTGCTTTATAACGGCGAAGACATCACCACGCTTGCACCATTCCGTCGCGCGAGACGCGGCATGATTCGCACGTTTCAATTATCCCGTGAATTCGGGCGGCTCACCGTGCTCGAAAATCTGATGCTCTCGCCACAGATGCAGCTAGGTGAGCGGCTCTGGCCACTATTTTCGCGTCCTCGTGCAGTGGCGCGGGCCGATGCCGCAGTTTATGAACGCGCCCAAGAAGTGATGGAGGTCGCCGCTCTGACGCCACTGCGTGATACTTATGCCATGGACTTGTCTGGCGGGCAGAAAAAGCTGCTGGAGTTAGCGCGGACTTTGATGATTGATTGTGACTTGATCCTATTGGATGAGCCCGGCGCAGGTGTGAACCCCGCCTTGATGGGAACGTTGACGGAAATGATCCGCAGCTTAAACACAGATCACGGCAAGACCTTCTTAGTCGTGGAGCATGACATGGACCTAATCGCACGGCTTTGCGATCCAGTGATTGTGATGACTGAAGGTACATTTCTAACCCAAGGCGTGTTCGACACAATCCGCGAAGACCCACGCGTTATAGAAGCCTATCTTGGAGCAACAGTTAGTGTCTGAAGCTATCTTAATGGTGCAGGACTTGCGCTCGGGTTATGGACGCACTGTGATTTGCGACGAGATTTCACTTCAGGTTGAGGCGGGCAAGATCACCTGCATCATCGGACCGAATGGCGCAGGTAAATCGACACTTCTGAAAACTATCGCAGGGGTCATCCCGGCTATGGCTGGCAGCATCCGCGTTGCCGGATCCGAGATTGCAAGTCAGCCCCCCGCACAAGTGGCGCGCTCTGGGATGGCTTATGTGCCGCAGGAGGCGAATGTGTTCCGTGCTCTGACCACTCATGAAAATCTCGCGATGGGCGGCTGGATCGACGAGACTCGCACTCGTTCTGCCCGTGACAAAATCTATGCAATGTTCCCTGATCTCAAATCGCTAGCGCAGATCCCAGCGGGGAATCTATCAGGAGGGCAGCGCCAGATGGTCGCCTTTGGCATGGCGCTGATGCTTGAGCCGCGCGTCTTGCTACTTGATGAGCCGTCTGCGGGGCTTTCGCCTTTGATGGTAGGTCAAATGTTCGACACGGTGCGCCGCGTCAACGAAACCGGCGTGGCAATTCTGATGGTTGAGCAAAACGCGGTACAGGGCTTAAGAACGGCCCATGATGGCATTGTAATGGCCTCAGGCCGCATCGCGATGAACGCGCCTGCCGCAGATTTACTCGATTCCAAAGACGTCTCAGAACTTTATTTAGGGTCACGCACATGAGCCTCCAGATTTTTGTCAACGCGCTGGTAAATGCCGCTCTTATCGCACCGCCAGCTATGGCGTTCTCCCTGCTGTTCGGCATTCTGCGTTTCCCCAATTTTGCCATCGGTGGCTACATCACTGTAGGGGCCTTTGCAGCCTATACGCTCAATGTTCCACTAGGGCTACCGCTGCCCGTGGCCACCGCGGGTGCTATGGCATTCACAGGACTACTCGTGTGGCTCGCCCATGTGTTGGTCTTCCGCCCAATGGAGGACCAATCGGCTGTCACGCTACTGGTCCTGTCTATCGCGCTGACGCTAATCCTGGAGAGTGTAGTTCGCTTGTTTTTCTCAGCGGATGTGCGCGGCTTCAACATCCCACTTGAGCGCCCGTGGAAGTTTCTCGGTGCACGGATCACCAAAGAACAAATTGGAATCATAATCTGCGCCATCGTGCTTGCTACCAGCCTGCATGTTCTACTTCGCCATACTAGGATAGGACGCGCCATGCGCGCGGTCGCCGACAACCCGATGCTTGCCTCCATCCGTGGTGTCGATGCCGCAAAAATTACGGCCTTCACGACAGTTCTGTGTGGAGCGATGTTCGGATTGACCGGCGTGTTCGCTGGTCTCGATCTGGTGATCGAACCATTGGTCGGCTGGAACCTGACAATTCCGATTTTTGCGGCCGCAATTCTTGGAGGGATCGGCTCCCCCTATGGTGCGATCCTTGGTGCGTTGATGCTGGGCCTGGCCGAAGAGTTGACCATTTTGATACTGCCCTCGACCTATAAAATCGGCGTCGGTTTCGTAATTATTGCGGTGCTGCTTCTGGTGCGCCCGCAAGGGCTGTTCGGGACTGCGGAGATAAAGAAATGAGTGCTTATCTAATCTCTATGGCCACGTATGCAGGTTTCTTCATGATCCTTGCGCTGGCGCTAAATCTGCAATGGGGCCTGACCGGTATGGTCAATTTTGGCATCGCAGGTTTTTATGCTATCGGCGCATACACATCGGGCTTGCTGTCGGCCAAAGCTGGCTGGTCATTAGGCATAACGATCCCATTCGCTATGCTTGTCGGATTAATCGCGGGTGGGCTGGTCGCACTCTTATCCATGCGATTGAGAGAGGATTTTCTGGCTATCGTTACCCTTGGGGTCGGCGAGATGATCCGGCTTGTCGTGCTTAATGAAGATCAAATCACCGAAGGCCCACGCGGCTTACGTATCGAGGCGCAGCCCTTTCGCGATATGGTCAGCGCAGACGCCTATCCACTTTTCTATCTTTGTCTCGTTGCACTGTGTGTGGCAGCGACTTACCTAATTTGCGAACGTATTCGCACCAGCCCGATGGGGCGCACGCTGCGCGCGATTCGCGAGGATGATGTGGTCGCAGGCGTACTTGGCAAGAACGTGTTTCGCCACCGTGTGCAAATCTTCGCGATTGGTGGCGGGTTCATGGGATTAGCTGGTGCACTTTATGCGCATTACACTCAAAACATCAGCCCAGAAGTTTTCATGCCAATGGTTGCTATGTTCATCTGGATGTCCGTTATCGTGGGTGGCGCTGGCAACAATCGTGGCCTTCTGATCGGTGCAGGCACTGTCATCATGTTCCTTGAAGGGACGCGATTCATTGGCGACGTGGCTCCATGGCTTGACGCTGAAAAGATGAGCTCGCTACGAATTATCATTATTGGATTACTGCTGATCGTCACGCTACGCGTGCGCCCACGCGGCCTACTACCCGAACCGAAATTTGCCTACCGAAAACCCAAAGAAGCCGGATAACCGGTGCGTTAAATAAACCTGATAAGGAGAAGACCAAATGACTCTACAATTGACCCGCCGCCGCCTTCTGGCTGTCGGTGCTGCGACTCTTTTCGCGCCTGCGATCGTGCGGGCCCAGGACGACAAAATTTCAGTCGGCTCCCTAACCCCTAACACCGGAGGAGGTGGCCCGTTCGGCCCCAATATCACAGCATCCCACAAGCGCGTCGCTGAGGCTGCTAACGCCTCTGGCGGTATCTTGGGTAGGCAAATTCGTGTCTATCAGGAGAATTCAGAGACCAATCCAGAATCGGCCGTACGCGCCGCTGATAAGCTGATCAACGTCAATGGCGTAAGCGCTATTCTGGGTACGTGGTCCTCATCCGTTACGCTGGGTATCATGCCAAAATGCCAGGCTGGGGGTATCGTGCAAATGTGTACCTCTTCCTCCTCGGACATCCCCGTGGCTGATGAAAAAGGGTTGGTGTTCAACTTCCAACCGCTATCGCCTATCTGGGGGCGTGCAATTGGCAATCTTGTCAAATCACGCGGAATAGAAAATTACGGATTGATGGCGCTCAACAATGATTTCACCCGCTCCATGATGGATGGGTTCATTGAGATCGTTGGCACTGACGCTCTGGTGCTTGATCCATTCTTTTATAACGCGCAGCAATCGAGTTACCGTTCGGAAGTCACGCAGTTGATCGCCAACAACCCACAGGCGGTCTTTGTACCATCCTACGTCACCGATTTCACAGCCGTCTATAAGGAACTCTTCCGTCAAGGATATGAAGGCACTGTAATCACTACGTCAATTGCAACGGGTAAACAATTCAAGGACACCATCGGAGACGCGGCGGAAGGGATTGTGCACGGCTTCCCTGTGCCAGCCATCAATTCACCTGCCTATAAGCAACACCTTGGCGAGGCCGGACTGGAGGATACCGGGTCGGTTCAGCACCCGTTTGGCACTGCCGGGCGCGATCAGATGACGACGCTTCTTCTTGCGATGGAAAAAGCCGGAGCGACGGATGGCCCCAGTATCGCTAAAGCAGTTTGGGACGTCACGACAGGCGACGGAAAAACGGCCGTCTACAACCTCGCTGACGGATTGGCCGCCTTACGTGCAGGCGAAGAGATAAACTATTCCGGCGCATCTGGCTCCATTGAATTCGATGAGGAAGGCATGGTACTCGGCCGAGACTTTCAACTGTCCGAAATCAAAGGCGGCAAAGATGTCGTGATTGAACGACTGGAATTTTAAATTAATATGGGGCCCTTCGTGGCCCCATACTCAAACTAAGGAGACAACCGATGGCCCGCGTGAGCGATGTAGATATTTCCCAAGTTCCCGAAGATCTTCGCCCCATCTACGAACGTTATGCCCATGATTATGGACCCTTTCTCAATCAGGTAAAGATCTTCGCTCACCGCCCACCCGCGCTAAAGCATATTATGGGGATGCTGCTCGAATTCTCTGACGAAGCGATACTGCCCAAGCGCTATCTAGAAATTGCAGTGGTCACCGTGTCAACAATTAACCGCTGCGAGTACTGTATAGCGCATCACGCGCCACGTGCGATTCAACACGGCCTGCCTGAAGCGGCGGTGCACGATATTCTGAGCGAAATGCCGGAGAGCTTCGACGTGCTAGATCTTTTGGTGCGTGACTACGCCGTGCAAGTGACTAATGATTTTAACCGCATGCGTGATGGTGTGTTCGTCGAATTGAAAAAACACTTTACCGAAGAACAAATCGTCGAGTTGACCTTGCGCATAGCGCTTTGTGGCTTCTTCAATCGCTTCAACGACGCACTGCAAATCGAAATGGAAGACGGTGTGGAGCAGTTGCTGACGTGACAGTGAGTTTGTTGATGGCTTTGCTCATCGAATCAACATTATGGAGAATCACGAAATTGGCAACAAGGTGATTGTAAGCAATCGTTTTCATGGGCACAGTCTGATACTACAGAAATGCCTTTATACAAGCCAACAGTTGTCCATCATGGGCGGTGTATCGATATCCAAGTGGACCAAACAGTCGAACAAGGCTTTTCTCAATGGTCGTGTATAGCGTTTGGATAAAAATTGAAGTGGGTTAGTGAGCCCAAAAGACACTAGACGGTCACAGCGAATAGCCACCTTTTCAGGCGCATTGCCCATAAGAGAGTCTTTGGTTTTGTGTTGTTCGTTGTTTGCTCCACCGCTGGATACCGTATTTGATATGTCTCGCAGCGTATACACCAGCTGCTCTAGTTCAGATTTGGCTGATGCTGGTAAACTATCCGCAATCGCATTGAAGTAGTTGTCATTGGTTTTTGATCGTGCAGTAACAGCCATTCTTTCTAACGTTGAGAATGCTGGCAGTTCGCTGCGCTCCTTGATCAATAGTTCAAGCATGGCGTTAACGATATCAACAACAGATTCTTTTTTTTGGCGTAAGTTAATGTCGCAGTCTGTAGCCAAACACCTTGATTGTTGAGAGCGAATTTATCAACCTAGCAATACGTTCTGATTTTTGTTTTCAACCACCGCAGGCTGAAGGTCGGCATTTGATCGATGGACGTATGAAAATCATCCTTTAGCGTTAACGCATCACCAATATGAGAAGCGATGAGTGATGGAATGTCAGTCACGTTTGGAAAATATCCCAGCTGCTGAAAACACTTTAGTAGGACGATGCAAACGACTGTTGACTGGTGGGTGAAGTGTTGGGGTTTTAACCACAATCGTTTTTTCTTGACAGGGGTATAGATACGTTGAAGATTCTCTTGAGTGACGTTAAATGACAACCTACGGTAGGCAGTATCCTGCAATGCTACCATTCGAAAGCACCTCTTTTTCGGTCCGAACGATGGTATTTAGTTCGAAACGTCAAAGATGTGACATTGCGGTATTTTTTTCAGAAAATTGAGAATTTTGTTAAAAATAATAAACATATAATACAATAAGATAGCTATATTTCAATAGCGCTTTTACGTGAATCGGGGCCGGACTTGTGTTTTATAAGCAGACTATCCGCAACAACAGTCTGGGCGCCATTTGGTCCAAGGAGTTTGGCAATCGTGGCCAGTGAAAGTATCAGAAGTACCGATAGCTCCTTACATAACATCATAGGGTAGGGAATCTGACGGTTCAGAGCAAAATCGGTTGAGTTGAGGATTCGAGGCGATAATTAGCAATTCGCCTAGCACAGGCTGCCAAGAACCAAGCCGGCCGACTACGCTTCGCTCATGCTATGGCACATGCCATTGGTGCATGTCCAGATGTAATTACCCCGACGCTTACCCAATTCTCACGCATCAGATTTGTATTAATGGTTTGATTCGGAGATATTTTCCAGTCAGAGCTGGATCGTTTCTTGGTATGGAAAATATAGAGCGTCTGCTTGCCAAGCTTGTTTATGTGTGGAGCAAAAGAGAATCCCAGCAGGTGTGTCAATCCAAGAACTGCCTCGGTATAGCCGTGCGTAGTGACAGCTTTGGCGGAATCGATACGATCAAGTGAACGTGATCGAACTGGACATTCACTGCCACTACTTCCACTCCGAAAATGCATTGATACAACTCGTAACTTCTTGTTTGACCGATCCGGCGAGAACTCGGTACCGATACTTGGGTGTCCAAACAACATGATAATGGCAGTGCCATATCGTGTGTGATAGGTTCCCGAGTCGGCTCATTGGTATTCCTCGTGTGAGGCCATGGTGTTAGTGCCGCGGTATTACCCCGGCACTAACACATGGGAATAGCTCGCTACAGGAGTAAACATCTTTACGCTAAAAAGGCAGCCTAGTTTATTGATATCAGGCATGATCATACCGCGCGGTACCTCAAAAGAAACGACGGCGTTGATCTGCTTGTCTAATGCTACTTTCGAAAGTGAGTATGGTTGATTGACTTATCAGGTAGTGTTTTACTCTTCATTGGTAAATATTATTTCGCCGTCATTTATAGTATGTAGTATCCTAATATTTTTGATCTCCATTGGGTCAATTGATAAGGGGTCCTTGTCCAGAATGACAAAATCTGCCTGCTTGCCAACTTCAATAGAACCCTTGCTTTTTTCCTCAAAATGTTGATATGCAGCCCATAATGTCATTGCTTTTAAAGCATCTAAAGGTGATATTTTATGTTCCTCACCAAGAACTTTACCCGTTCGGGTGACGCGGTTTACTGCACTATCAAGAATTCTCATTGAATCAGGAAAAATAACTGGTGCATCTGAGTGAATAGTAAAAGGCATATCCTCATCTATTAACCAACCAGTAGGTGAAATATTTTGAGCACGAGCTAACCCAGCAACAGAGTCTCGGTGCCAATCCCCCCAATAAAATGTATGCATGGGATACAGGGCAGGGAAAATCCCTAACTTCTTAAGTTTCTTAATTTGATCTTTTCGAGTGAACTGACCGTGAATCATCACAGTACGATGATCGCCAAGATCCTGTTTCTCTTGTATCGTTTCAACAAGACGAATTAATTGATCTATAGCTGCGTCACCGTTTGTGTGAACCAACACTTGCCATTTATTTTTGAAGGCGAACGAAAGCCACTTCAATGCCTCACCATCCGTGAAAGCTGGGTATCCTGAATAAGTAGCTGATTGGCCAACGGGTGGTTCGAAATACGGCTCAGTAAACCAAGCAGTTTTTCCCTGTGGAGAACCATCAAATGTCAGCTTCACTCCACCGATTCGAAATCCGTTTGAGTACTCTCGCGACATCAAATCACCCAATAAAATTGGATTGTTTTCTAGAGCAGCTAAATCTGGGTAAGAGACAATATCGATATCAAAGCCTGTATTCGCAGCAATATCAGGCAGTGCATCAAGGGTAGCTTGATCTGTTTTACCCTCTTGAACGGTAGTAAAGCCATTAGATATATAGCTGTGTTCACCCGATTTGTATAATTTGATTAAATCTTCTTGGGTGAATTCAGGAATCATTTTAAAAAAGATCATAAAATGGGCATTCTCTTGCATCACCCCACTTGGAGTTTTTCCATCTGCCTCTCTCTCAATAATTCCGCCTGCAGGATCTGGTGTTTCAGATGTTATTTCCATAAGTTCTAAGGCTTTCGAGTTGTATGCGCCTAAGTGACCTGATTGATGCATGACGACAATAGGGATATCAGTAGATACGGCATCCAAATCGTGACGATTTGGATGCCGTTTTTCTCTCAGCTGTGAGTCGTCATAATTAAAACCAATAACTACGTTATAGTTTTTAACAATTGGAGATGTTTTTATAAACTCACGTAAGGATTCTTGTAAATCCACTATGGTGTTAACCGGACCATCAGGTGCAGGCAATAAGTTAGCAACCATAGCTTGTGTACCAACACCTGCAAAATGACTGTGCGCGTCAATAAAGCCGGGGACTACGGTCTTTTTATTTAGTTCGACAACTTTAGTTAATGGTCCTTTAAAGCCTGATATATCCTTCGTGCTGCCTACAGCTATGATTAGGCCATCTCTCGTTGCTATAGCTTCTGCATGAGGGGTTTTATTATCAACGGTAATAACATTGCCATTGATGTAGATTGCATCAGCATAGATAATCTCGTTCTTGCCAAAAGCAACTAAAAACAACACAGAGCATATCAGAGCCAAATTTGTTACTTTTTTATTCATCTGCAATACCTAGAGGTTTATGAAATTATGTCAGTGATTTCACAGGTCGTGGCACGACATCACGCTAATGAGAATTAAATGCAATTCTTCGAGCCTTTAGGTTAAACCGGCCCTCATGCAAACTGTGCAGCCCAGTGCGTGAACCGCTACCTGACCTGTGGCGTGAGTGACCGTAATGTGTCGTCACCTAATCATTGTACGATTAATAACGATATCCCAGCCCGAACCATTGCTGAGGCAGCGGAGCAAACAGATATCCTAAAATGCCCTTACAACAAATTATAGTATGTACAGACTCATCCCTTCCATAATGCCGAAGAGCTTAAAAGCAAAACCATAATCGACACAGAAAGTAGTAAGAATGCTCCTATAATCCGATGCGTTCGACGCTACAAGTGACACGAAATAACGGTGATTTCGTTGCCGATGGCAGAATACCATACGGACCCAGTTCTATCAGCGTTTAACAAATATCCTCTGAAACGGTTTCCGGCACAATGCTAACAATATCAGAGGTCCGGCCCCGATTCGTGTAAAAACGCCAATGAACCTTGAAAACTGCTCACGACGCATGCGATCTATCGCTACATCAGCTTAAAATTGCGATCCCTTGCTGTTCGTAGTCTTGAGAGAGAGTGGGTACCCAGCAAGTTGATGTGCTACGTCCGAATTGGTTGAATTCTTCACTTTTGCAGGTGGCCGCATGCACCGATTCACGTAGTTCGATGTCAATGATGTACTGCAGCAGAAATTACCTGCGCACGACACGACCGAGCGCCGGAAAGCATAGAACTAGGAGGATTCTACCTGCGCCAAAATCGGTATCACCTGTTCTTTGCCCTCTTGATCCCCTTTGGAGAACAAGGTGCCGGCGCTCACGTGCTTCCATAGGAGCAAAAGAAATGCTCAGGTTGCCGTGTTACTGCCCCTTAAGGTCTTGAGCATTTAACGGATGCAAAAATCCTTCCGAATTAACCGCTATCGTGGCAAGGATTGTATAAATAAACCGTGCCGCTCCTACTCGGAAAGTGATAATGATTTGGGTGGATACCACCGCCATCGATTTAGCACGATCTACTTATCAGCGAATTCGCGATTGACCAAATTCCCGACGGAGGATGCTAACAAATCGTACTAGACATTGCCTTGTCATTTTCTGGCACAGGCACAGGCAGGGGCACGGGCAGGGGCAGGGGCAGGGGCAGGGGAGTATCAAATGCATAGTCTGGATTAATTATTTGCCATTGCCATGTTTCCCGCGTCTCTTTCCAGGCACCCAATAAGGTGTTAGGTGTGGGCATGTCAGTCGCCAGAATATGGTGCAGTTTGTTCGAGTTATAGCAGGGCACGGCTGCATACATATGGTGCTCTAGATGCCAATTCATGTGCCAGTATAAGAATTCGCTAATAGGGTCGAGTACAACAGAACGAGCACACTTTCTAAAATCGGCCACGTTTGATTGCAAACCAAAATGCGATGTAACCGCCAGTATCTCTTGCCGATCACCCTTTAAGAACAGGGTATACCGATGATGGTAATTTGGCTAAAACGATAGACTCGATAATTTAGCCAACCTAACAAACAGAACACCACCAGAAAACCATCGTTTAACTACTGTGTCTTGAATACAGTACGGTGGCAGAGCTCATGATTGGTTGAGGGAAAAATGAAGCTACCGTACCGTGCAAAAACAATGTAATGAAAAATGTCAGCCACATCGATTGCATAAAAAAATAGAAACACAGCGCGCCAGTCACTATCCATAAGGTTAAATGGCCACTTGCCTTGAATAAGCCACGGGCATCGTCACGTGCAATAAGCTTTGCCAACACCTTGCGATCTATTGGACAGCGATACCAGTCAATTTTTAAGGTTATTTTAACCTCTGACAACGGCGGAAATTGCCGTTCCTCCGCAGTCGATAATAATGGATTCATGTTGCCAGCCTCCGGAAACTCTCTTCTATAAACAATCTACCGTAAAGGCCTGCCTGATGCACTGCTGACTCACGTCACACACGGATAGTCGATCCACAGGATATTACTACTTAAAATCCTTCTGAACTATTGCTGTAGATACCAACTACCTGAAGCACCTCCTTCATGCGCTTGAACTAGAGCGCCAAAGCCGTTATCACAGAAAAATTCGAGTGTTTTTATCAAATCACAGGAATGCGAATAATTTCCATACGTGCAATTATTTATCACAAGGCCCTTAAAGCAGGATTTGAGGAGAAATTCTGAAATATCCAATCAGGCCTTAATGTCCAAATAGTTATTCCTCCAGGCACATGACTAGGAATTTAGATCCTTGCGGAATCATGTAGTTGCTAGTCGAGCTGGCGCTACACTTTTGGGCATGAGGCTATGATTCTCAACTTCCTGCCTCTGAGAAACAGCCATTACCGTGGGTATCCAGAGTACCTAAGGATTTTTGTACAAGGAGCAAGATATGTCGCAAAACTCTGAGGCGGTTACCTTGTTGCTGGTATTGATCATAATTGCCGTGAATCTAGTGGTCAGACTACTCTCGAGGCGTGCAGGTGTGGTGGGTTTGAAAACCAGTTAGTCTCATCAACGCCTAGACAGCTCCGTATAGAAATTGACCGTTTTAGACACCAATTTTTGCTTAAATCTGTATATCGCCCAGCACACTCTACAGTCTACCTAGATCGGGCAAATAGGTGGCGTCACTAATTCCTTGTTGCGACAAGACTCCGAGTCATGCTATAAACTGGTCAGACCGGTAAGGCCAATTTGCCAATGCGGTGCTACCCAATGTGGGGTCGCGTATGTCCTTTTGGTTTACCGCGGCTATGACGGCAAGTGGGTTAACACGGATTCTCCGGTCACCATTTCGTTGGCCTTTAAGACTAATCCTTGGCATCTATCGCCAGAATCGATGGACCAATTTCCTGCTTGCATACGCAAACTGACTGTCATCCATCCCAACAAGGAAAAGTGATCAAATGAAAAAAATATTTATTATCGCGGGCGCCGTAGCTGTTATGGCCGCAGGCACGGCACAAGCTGCAAAGCTTGATGAAGTACGCGACCGAGGCTACCTACAATGTGGTGTAAGCCCAGGGGTTCCTGGCTTTTCGAACCCTGACGATGCTGGTAAATGGTCGGGTTTCGATGTTGAGGTATGTCGCGCAGTAGCTGCTGCGACGATGAACGATCCTGATGCGGTTCGGTACACGCCCCTGTCGAACACGGAGCGCTTTACCGCGCTGCAATCAGGCGAGATTGATATGCTGTCGCGCACGACCACACGCACATTAAATCGGGACACAGCACTGGGTCTGAACTTTGCACCTGTCATGTTCTACGACGGTCAGGGCTTTATGGTCCGAGATGACAGCGGCATCAATAGCGCCCTGGAACTTAACGGCGCAAGCGTTTGTACCTCGTCCGGTTCGACAACCGAACTTAATCTTGCCGATTACTTCAAAGCTAATAACATGGAGTATTCCCCAGTCCGTTTTGACCGAGCGGATGAAGTTCTAGCGGCTTATGATGCTGGACGTTGCGACGTCTACACCTCAGATCATTCCGGGCTTGCTGCACGCCGCCTTCTCATGGAGAAACCTGCAGAGCATCGAATTTTGCCGGAAACTATTTCTAAGGAACCATTGGCACCTGCTGTCCGTCATGGTGATGACCAGTGGTTCGATATCGTGACTTGGACGGTTTACGCGCTAATCGCTGCCGAAGAACTTGGCGTTACGTCTGAAAACGTCGCGCAAATGAAAGCTGAAGGCGGGGCCGCTGTTAAACGGCTACTTGGTTCTGAAGGTGAGGCACCGCTAGGCGAATGGATGAGCCTTGACAGAGCCTGGGCTGCACGCGCCATCACTGCGGTTGGCAACTATGGTGAAATCTATGAGCGTCATGTCGGCCTCAACACTCCACTCAAGATCAAACGTGGTCTTAACGAGCTCTACCTCAATGGTGGACTACAGTACGCAATGCCACTGAAATAAAATCAGCTGCCACTGCCGGGTTACATCTCTTATTCCCGGCAGTGCTCTCAATCCTGGTGCAGCTTCCTTACCCTTCAATGGTCATCAGCCATTGCGAGTGCCCACGCACCTATTCCTGACGATGAGTTTTGACACCCGAATGAGTTAGTATTGTTCATGCATGAACCGAAAATGCCACCCCGTCCGGGATATTGGAGCCGCAGCCGGATCAAGTCTGTTCTGACACAGGCTATTTTTTTGTCAGCTGTCGGGTTCGTGCTTTGGTTCCTTTGGAGTAATACGGCGCAAAATCTGTCGCAGCAGGGAATTGCCTCAGGGTTTGGTTTCTTGAGTAGCCGTTCAGGGTTTGATGTCTCGCTCAGTTTTATTCCATTCAACAATGATTCAACTTATGCCACGGCGTTCTGGGTGGCTGTCATCAACACGCTTGTTCTTGCTGGGTTGGGCATCGGGCTTGCCACACTTCTTGGTTTTTCGTTGGGCTTAGCGCGCGTTTCCAAGAACTGGCTGATAGCGCGGCTTGCGACCGTGTACATCGAAGTGTTCCGCAACATTCCTCTGCTCTTGCAGCTTTTTGTTTGGTATTTTGCCATTCTGCGTCCGCTCCCCAGGCCGCGTGACAGTGTGGCGTTGGCTGATTTGGTATTTGTCAATAATCGCGGGCTTTTCTTTCCGAGCCCCATCTTCGAGACGGGTATAGGTTGGGTCGTAGCCGTGTTGATGGTGGGTTTAGTTGCGGCTATGTTAATGAGGTGGCGGGCCCAGCGTATCCGGGTGGAAACCAGCCGGACGGTGTACCAATGGTACTGGTGGGTATTGGCATTATTTGTCGCACCGACGTTGGCCTGGATCCTGAGCGGTACGTCCGTCACTATGAGCGTGCCCGAATTGAAGGGCTTTAACTTCAAAGGCGGGCTGCACATTCTGCCCGAAATGCTAGCGGCTCTTCTGGGGTTGTCGTTTTATATCTCTGCTGCGGTGGGAGAAATTGTTCGGGCTGGCATTCAAGGCATTGATCGCGGACAAACTGAGGCGGCTGAAGCATTTGGTCACAGTCGCGCACAGATGATGCGTTTCATCATCATCCCACAAGCGTTGAAGATCATTATTCCGCCGTTGACAACGCAGTATCAATCACTGGCAAAGAACACCTCCTTGGCTGCTGCAATTGCGTTTCCTGAAATCATATCCATTGTGGCCGGTACGGCGATGACACAGACTGGACAGGCGTTGGAGACGATTCTGTTGGCGATGGCATTTTATGTCGCTGTCAGTCTCAGCATCGCCGCTGTGATGAATTTCGCCAATTACCGCGTCATGAAACACATTGTGTGAGGAACAAGTTGACAGATATTTCCCCTTCTAGCAGGGCGGCTCCCAAGCTGGCCTATCACCCTATTGAATGGCTGCGTCGAACCCTGTTTTCGAACTGGTGGCAAAGCATCCTGACCCTGGTGTTACTCTGGGTTGTGAGTCAGATCGTACCTCCAATGGTTAAGTGGGCGGTGCTTGAAGCCGTCTGGTACGGCACGGGGGATGACTGCCGGGCCGGGTCTGGGGCCTGCTGGGCCTTCGTTGGGGCGCGGTGGAATCAATTCATCTATGGCTTTTATCCTGAAGCCTCGCGCTGGCGTGTTGATCTGGTTTTTCTACTGCTTGTGCTGTCAATTGGTGCTGTGTTTCTACCGCGCACAAAGCATAAGGTCTGGCTAATTTCCGGTATCGCTGTTGTCCTTCCAATCGTTGCTTTCTTTTTACTCTTTGGTGGGGTATTCGGTCTTGAGACGGTCCCTACGTCACTCTGGGGCGGTTTGATGCTGACGTTGGTAGTGGCGATCACTGGCATGGCAGGCTCGTTGCCTCTTGGTATTCTGCTGGCCTTGGGGCGCCGCTCAAAGATGCCCGCTATACGCATTTTCTGTGTGACCTTTATCGAACTGTTTCGAGCTGTTCCGTTAATAACCATCTTGTTCATGGCCTCCGTCATGCTGCCGCTTTTCCTGCCATCTGGGGTCTCATTGGACAAGTTGTTGCGTGCCTTGCTGGGTGTCGCGATATTTAATGCCGCATTGATGGCTGAGGTTGTGCGTGGTGGCCTTCAGGCGATTCCAAAGGGGCAATATGAGGCGGCAACAGCAGCGGGGATGGGGTATTGGAAAATGATGATTTTCATCATCCTGCCGCAAGCTCTGCGGCTGGTCATACCTGGTCTCATCAACACTTATGTCGCGATCATAAAAGACACCACTTTGGTACTAATCATCGGCCTTTTCGATCTTCTGGGCATTGTTCAGGCAGGCATCTCTGACAGCAACTGGTTGTCGGCCAATGTCACCCGAACCGGATACGTTTTTGCCGGATTGGGTTTTTGGATTATGTGTTTTGGACTATCGCGATACTCAATGTATCTTGAACGGCGCCTTGACACCGATCACCGAAACTCTGGTTGAGCTGGATTATAAAATGACACACACACCGCCACGCAATTCAAATGAAACGGATGAAGAAACCGCTGATTTGATCCGTTTCGACGCCGTGAACAAGTGGTTCGGCGAATTTCATGTTCTTAATGACATCAGTCTTTCGGTGCGTCAGGGTGAAAAAATTGTGATCTGCGGTCCTTCAGGGTCTGGAAAATCGACGCTCATACGCTGTATCAATCAGCTTGAACAACATCAAATGGGAACCATCACTGTTGATGATGTTGTCATCCATTCTGAAATGAAGGGGCTGCAACAAATGCGAGCGCAGATCGGCATGGTCTTCCAGCAATTCAA
Organism: Granulosicoccus sp.; assembly: GCA_047634635.1. Classification (GTDB taxonomy): domain Bacteria; phylum Pseudomonadota; class Gammaproteobacteria; order Granulosicoccales; family Granulosicoccaceae; genus Granulosicoccus. Next base: position 20,702 of record JBLIIE010000009.1, read on the forward strand.
TCTGTACCCACACCTTACCGTCCTTGAAAACCTGACCATTGCGCAGGTTTGGGTTCATCGCACTCCACGACGCGAAGCCGAAGAGCTTGGGCGGCACTTTTTGGAACGCGTTCATATCCCGGATCAGGCCGAGAAATACCCCGGTCAGCTTTCAGGTGGTCAACAACAGCGCGTGGCCATCGCTCGAGCTCTTTGCACAAAGCCCAGGATCATGCTCTTTGATGAACCCACATCTGCGCTGGACCCAGAGATGATCAAGGAAGTTCTTGATGTGATGGTTGAACTCGCCGAGGACGGCATGACAATGATCTGCGTCACACACGAGATGGCCTTTGCCCGCAAGGTTGCAAACCGGGTTATCTTTATGGATCAGGGCGCCATCGTCGAAGAAGCCTCCCCTGAAGAATTTTTCTCTGCCCCTCAGTCGGAAAGGGGCAAGCTTTTTCTCAGCCAAGTCCTTCAGCATTGAAGGAGCTGTCAAATCGTTAGATCAACACCTGCACAAAAAGCAGTATTTTTGATGTGTGCATTCATAGCTTTCACGGCCAATGCAGGATCCATTGCCTCCAGCGCGTCGGTGATGGCGCGATGCTCAGCAAAAGATGCCTCCATTCTTTGCGGCGCTGTGTAGGGAACAGGCTGTCGCTGGCTCTCGGACAACAACTTCTGGACCGACGAATAAAGCTCGCGAAGCATGGCATTTGGACAAGCCTCAGCGATCAATTTATGAAAAGTCAAATCTGCTTCGACGTGAGTGATCAGGTCTTGCTCGCGCCACGCGCTAATAAATTCCATCGCGGCAGATCGTAGAGATGCGACTTCTTCTTTTGTGATACGGGTGGCCGCAAGTCTGCAGAGTTCACATTCTATCAATAGGCGAGACTGGAATACGTCTTTGATGGGGTGTTTTAGATCTGAGCGCCAGGCGCTTCCCAAGTTTACTGGCGGTGTTTCTGGCCCGACTACATAGGTGCCACGCGCCGGAAAAGTTCGAACCAGGCCAAGAGTTTCGAGTGTTAGCAATGCCTCTCTGAGCGATGCTCGAGACACTTTCAATGTCTCTGAAAGAACGCGTTGTGAAGGAATTTTTTCGTCCTTTTTTAACTCCCCGCAGTCAATCATTTCTTGAAGCTTGCGGGATATCGTTAGAGGGACGGTAGCTTTATAAAACATCGCTGCAGTTTAGCCCTTTCTGCGTCCCTCGCCACTGAGTTTTTCCATTCGTTGATCACATAGAACACAGATTGAAAAAAAACTTGAACTCAAGAACAATTCGTGCATCTAATAAGGTCTGACCGGTAAGACCAGTTATCTCTTAGTGAACAATATGCAGGAACCGCGAGTGATGCTCTTTGATGAGCCGACATCGGCGTTGGGCCACGATAGGGCGGGCGATGTTCTGGATGACATGAAGGGTCTGGCCGTAACCAGTATTACGATGATTGTGGTCACCCATGAGATCGGCTTTGCCCGACAGGTTGCGGATCGGGTCATCTTTACGGATGGTTGTGAGATCGTCGAAACTGTTACACCTGAAGAGATTTTCACCTCTCTTCGTGAAGCCAGAAGTCAGAATTTATTGAGCGCTGATCTAATTCACTGACGCTCTAATCAAGGAAAAATTGTTATGGTCGAGACGAACAAAATTGACGTGGAGTTTGTGCAAAAACAGTTCCCTGGCCTTGCTGCCAATTGGGTCTTTTTTGACAACGCTGGCGGATCGCAAATTCTGAAAGGTGCGGTCGATCGAATCACTGAGTTCCTTTTTGAACGCAACGTACAGACCGGGGGCAGTTATGCGATTTCGCAATCAGCCGCTTCGGGTCTAATGGAAGGGCGCATGGCCGCTCAGGCATTAGTCAATGCCTCGCGACCGGAAGAGATCGTGTTTGGCCCATCAAGCACGATGCTGATGCAAAGCTTGGCGGCGGCCATGCGTGGGCAACTTTCCTCTGGCGACGAAATTGTCGTCTCAACTGCCGACCACGAATCCAATATCGGACCGTGGGATCGGTTGCGCGAATATGGAATCAAGGTGAAGCATTGGACGCTAGATCACGACAGCTATAGTTTGCGTTTGCAAGATCTAGAACCACTGATGAGTGACCGCACGCGACTAGTGTGCGTTCACCATGTATCCAACATTCTGGGTAGCATCAACCCGATCAAAGACATTGCCAGTTTCGTTCATCAGCGGGGCGCTCAGATTTGTGTAGACGGCGTGGCCTATGCTGCGCACCGGGCGATTGACGTTCAGGACTGGGACGTTGATTACTACATATTCAGCCTGTACAAATGCTATGGGCCGCACACGGCTGTTATGTATGGGAAATATGATCTATTAAGTGAGCTGGATAGCCTCTATCATTATTTCTACGGCAAGGACAAAGTACCGGGTAAACTGGAGCCAGGAAATCCGAATTACGAACTGGCATACAGCACCGTCGGAATAGTCGATTATTTCGTAGCCCTGGGCGAGCACCATGGTGCCACCGGAAGCCGTCGCGACAAATTGGTTGCCGCCTACAAAGCGATTACCGCGCACGAAGATGCGTTAACAGAACGGTTGCTGACCTATTTGAATGCTCGAAATGATTGCCGGGTGATCGGAGTTAACACAAACAAAAACAGCAGCCGTGTTCCAACGATAGCTTTCAAGTTCGAAGGGCAAGATTCAGGCGCAGTAGCGCGGGCGATGGATGACCATGGGATTGCCATTCGCTTTGGCGATTTCCATTCACGCCGTCTTGTTGAGGAATTAGGAGAAGATGGCGACAACGGCGTGATTCGTGTGTCAATGCTGCATTACAATACGATCGAGCAGGTTGATCGACTTACTGCAGCATTCACTGAAATTGCATCTCAATTGATGGAGCCATGATAGCTATTCATGATTTGGCGATTCGGAGAGCATTAAATGGCGGGGGGTACGCTTGACACTCACCGTAGCGGCCAGGAATCAAATGAATTGATAGAGCGACTCACGTTCATTAACGAACAAGATGCCCGTGCTGCGAGAAAAAACGACGACTGAAAGAGCATCGGAATCTCTATTGCCGAACGGTATTTGGCATCATCTCTTTGTCGTCTCTCAGGCTCTATTATTGTCACTGTGAGAAGCGTAATCGAAAATCATTTAGTGTATTGAGTCAGTGGTTGCCAGAGCATGTTGAATGGCGAACTTAGTCAGTATTCACAACGCTGGTTTCCGGCGTTTCCAGTTGCCAAGGATGAGATCCAAGATCAGCATGAGATAAAATTGGCGGCCTGAGAATGATCAGTTTCACCCCTTGCTATTTTATGCTCTCCAAGTTGATGGTTCATCACACAGTGGTTATAAACGCATCGAATCCGGGCCGCTACCCCCGCACTACGGACAGTTTTGTTCAGCACCAGGACATCACTAACGTATAACGACTTTAAAGTTATTGTAATGGCATCTCAGAAATGCCCGCTGGAAAGGTTGCTGGAAGACCCGATTTTCGAGAAGCTTACGAGGCTTAGAAAGTGGTTGAAGCTATAGTGCGTTCAAATCAGTCCGGTCAGTGGGCCTCTCTTTCAACTGATTTACGAGCAACTGATTGAGGCGCATCAAAAGGCTCATAGTTGGCACTGCCGTCTGAGCCGAACTGTTCTTGATGCGAATGGGTAGTTTCCTAACTCAACACTAAATCAATTTTTCACAACGAATCTGGGCGCTCATTAGTGCTGCGCGGGGATTTTTATTACGCATCAGCATTGCATGAATTTCTTCACCAATAATGCTTATCAGTTGGGATAAGCTTGGGACTGCAGGCCGAGGCCACGTTTGCAATTGTTCGTTGCGTGCCATGCGATCCACGATGGCGATTATAGGGCGGCCGTGAGCAACAGCAGGATCATCGCAGACACTAAATCGAGAACTAACTTGACTGCCGTGTTCGATATATAGCTTGGAGGCAGCAGCGGATGTAAAGGTCTGCAGTGCAATTTTGGCAGCTTGGAAACGCGCAACTTTTAAGTTGGATGGAACACACAAGTTCCACCCGCCGAGAGGTGCAATCTGTGGAACCCCCTCTATGGACGGGTGCAATAAATAGCCGGTGTTTCCCTTGGCTGGAGAATCAGACTGACCTTCGATCATGGGTAAAATCTGCGTATAACAATAAGCCATTGCCGCTTCGCCAGCTGCATAACATCGCGCTCGTTCATACCAGGACATCTGTAAAACATTCGCAGGCGAATAATCCAAGAGTTCCAGGAGGAATTCAGCCGCGTTGAGCGCCTCAGAGCTGTCCAGCATTAGCCGCAACTGCTCACTGGCAAGATCAGTGTTACTGAACCCATTCGCTGTGCGGGGCAAGTTTAGTATAGGTTGTCCAAAGTCTGCCATGATTAAAGCAAAGGTAGTACCGACAGGGGTGCCTCTGGCACCGTTCCAGCATATTCCGCAAATGGAATTGGCAGGATCATTTAACGTCGCAGCTGTATTCATCAAATTATCGAGTGTCTGTGGCGGGAGTAGCCCGCTCTCTTTAAGCAAATCCTTACGATAAATCAGGAGTTCGGGAACCGTCTGTACTGGTAAGCCATAAAGTGCATTGCCACGCAACACCGTTGACAGTGCTGCATCGTGGAAATCCTGATAGTCCTTAGTTTCAGGCGAATCGGTACTGTCTATAGCAAGAATTGCATCGGCGTCGATTAATTCCTCCATCCAACAAACATCGCAAGACACAATGTCGTACTTTGAATTTCTTCGTTGGGCATTTTCAAGAATTTCATCGCGTAGTCGATCAAGACTCAACGCGTGTACAGAGATCTCTACGCCAAAGTGCATTTCAAACTGACGTTTAAGTTTATGCATGGCTAGGAAGGTAGGATCTGCATGGATAAGAATTCTGAGTTTATCGGGTAGAGGTAATTTTTCCCGCATAACCGGCAAAGGGGAGATACTTGCTGAAGAGAGATAGGATGCGCCATAGAAATAATCGATATTCTCATACGCACCAAAAGATAATCCCAGCAGGGAATTCATTCTGCGCATGTACTGCAACCACGATCGGATTAGTGTCGGACTAGGGTGCAGTGAAAATGATTTACCTGATGCTGTGCGTTTTCGCTTAATGATAGATCCGTCTTCAATCATTGACACAACTAATCGGTGCCCTGTGCCACGTGTTAAACCGGAAGCAGCGATGAGTGAACTGGGTGTATCGAGTCGGCCACGAAGGTGGCTGCGCATAATTTGAATCATCACGATGATCTGCGGAGTAGGGTTAACAATGCCCAGACTGTTCTCCGTTTCTTCTAAGAAAAAATCGATAAACTCTAGAAATTGGTCTAGTTCAGTGTGCGATATCTCAGGATGGTAGGCAGCTAAAACGGTATCGGCCCCTAATTTATGTTTCATTATGGACAATTCCCACCTCTGTTTTTTTAACATATTATCAATTGCATATCAGTGTTACACAAAAAATATCTGAATTCGAAATACCGATAATTCCAATTTGGTCAAATTATGAATTGCTTCTAAAGTCTAACTAACTGACTCTGATACCCAACATATGCAGATTAAGGATTTTCACATGTTGCGATTTGGAGTCTTGGGAACAGGCCGCATTGGCGATATGCATGCTGGACTAATAGAGGCTCAGCCCGATGCTACAGTAACCAGATGCTTCGACGTCGACGAAGCCAGAGCCGGGGCAACAGCACAGAAAGTTGGCGCACAGGCAACTACTGTAGTGGACGAGGTCATCGAGGCAGATGACGTTGATGCAATAATGATTGCGTCACCAACCAACACACATGTTGAACTTATTCTTCGTGCTGCAAAAGCTGGGAAGCCTATTCTGTGTGAAAAACCGATTGATGTTGATATCGCAAAAGTCGAAGAATGTCGTGAAAAGCTTAACGACTACAAGGTTCCGATTCAGATCGGTTTTAATCGGCGATTCGACCCCAGTCATGCACAAGTTCAGCAAGCAGTATCCTCAGGTGAAATAGGTCCTCTCGAACTCCTGCTAATCACTAGTCGTGATCCTGGACCAGCACCACCACGTGAAATTCTTGAAGCATGTGGCGGACTGTTTCGTGACACCACGATTCACGACTTCGATATGGCGCGATTCGTCATGGGAGAGGATCCCGTGGAGGTATACGCAATGGCTGCGAACCGAGTCGATCCTGTGTTTGCCGAGTTGGACGATGTGGACACCGCCATGATCGTTATGCGTGGGGAGTCTGGAGCTCTCTGCCACATAAATAATTCAAGGCGTACCAATTATGGGTACGACCAGCGCGTTGAGGCTTTCGGCGGTCTGGGAATGGTTCGATCAAACAATCTTCGACCTAATGAAGTCAGTCGGCATAACAGTGGTGGCACGGCACAGCGAGAAGAGCTGTTGTATTTTTTCATTGAGCGTTATCGTGCAGCTTACGAAATCGAAATTCGCCATTTCATCGATCAAATCACTGCGGGCAAACTTCCAAGTGTGTCGTTTGAAGATGGCCGGCGTGCACTGCTTCTTGCCGAGGCTGCCATTGCCTCCTGGCGTGAAAACCGCCCGGTGACGGTGGATTACTCATGAAGAACTACGTCAGTCCATTTGGTTCTGCTGCCTACCACGCAGCATCGGAGATTGATCATCTGCTGGATCAACAGTTTGCAGACAAGGTGGCTGTGGTTACGGGTTCAACACAAGGTTTAGGTTTAACGACTGTCGAACTTATGCTACGGCGCGGCCTTAAGGGCGCTGTGATTTGCGGGCGCAATGCCGAAGCGGGTATGGCTGCAGCTGCTCGAATGAGCACCGAGCAACAACGGGTCATTTTTCAACAGATCGATTTGGCGAACGTTGTAGATTGCCACTCGCTGATAGCGTGCACTATCGAGGAATTCGGCAGTTTTGAAATATTAGTTAATTCGGCTGGTGTGACAAGCCGCGGTGGCATACTCGATGGCGACGAAGCGCTTTGGGATCAAACCTTTGCCATTAATGCGCGGGCGCCGTTTTTTTTAATACAGGATGCAGCGCACCATTGGCGTGAACAGAGAAAGCCTGGCACAGTGGTTAACGTAGCGACAATTACTGCCCATGGCGGCGTCCCTAGTTTAACGGTGTATGCCGCATCTAAGGCGGCATTAGTGACTACAACGAAGAACGCCGCGTTTACACTGGCGCGGGACGGCATACGTATCAACGCACTTGCCATCGGTTGGATGGATACACCAGCCGAAGACGTTATTCAGAAACACTTCCACAACATGCCTGACGGATGGCAAGCTGACGTAGGTAGTGAATTGCCAGCCGGCAGATTGTTGAGCATGAATGAAGTGGCACGCTGGATTGCCCATTTGGCCAGCGACGAGTCCGGGATCATCACGGGCTCTATTATCGATTTTGATCATGGTGTTGTTGGTGTTTATGAATCCACGCCGTTACCTAAAAAATGACAGCACTCCATGATTGTAAAGTTATAGCTGTACGATCAAACCCATCAAGCGAAAAAGGGGAGATGGGAACTTTATTCACGAGATTTAGGAGAGAACCATGAGAGCTCGAAGACAAACATTATTGGTTGGAGGTATCGCAGGTTTAACATTACTAAGCACTGGTTTAACTACAAGCCCTGCTATTGCAGCAGGTGCCAAGGTTTTCTTTTTACTACCCAATAGTACGACAATTCGTTTTGAACGCCGTGATGCACCGCTATTTGCCAAAGCAATGAAAGCCCGCATGCCGGATGCAGAAATCATTGTGCAAAATGGAGAGGGTGATCCGGACCGGCAGCAGCGGCTCGTAGAGGATGCACTGGTCCAATCCGCTGATTTAATTGTTTACGCTTCATCCGATGCGAACCTATCTGCTGGGGCACTAAAAGCTGCTGAGGAAGCTAAAGTTCCAGTTCTGCTATACGAGCATGATGCGGTTGGCGGTAAGGCTGAAGCTCATGTGCTGTTTAACGCTCTCGCCGTTGGCCAGGCACAGGGAGAACGAGCCGCAGATTTGATCAACGCGATGGACAAAGATGTTGTAAGGATTGCCAGAGTAAAGGGCAATCAAGGTGAGTTCGGTACCAAGATGTACGAGCAAGGCCAGAACGAGCATCTGCAACCACTGATGGATGCCGGTAAAGTCGAGGTGGTTTGTGAGGATTTTACCCAAAATTGGGATCCTGTCAAAGCACAAGCGTTCGCAGAGAACTGCCTGACCCGTACTGGCGGTAAAGTTGATTTGTTTTTAGGCATGAATGACGGTACAACTGGCGGCTCCGTTGCCGCACTGATCAGCCAGGGCTACGGTAAAGATGAAATCGTTGTAACTGGAGGCCAGGACGCCACGATAGAAGCGGTTCAATTTGTTGTACAGGGATGGCAAGACAACACTGTCTTCAAAGATTTGCGTGTTATGGCCGAAGCGGCAGCAGACATGTCAGTGTCAATCCTCACGGGGGAAACACTGCCGGAGAAATGGATGAATGGTGAGGTCGATAATGAATTCATGAAAGTTCCAGCAGCGTTCTTGCCAGTCAACAACATCACTATCAACAATGTTGGCGATGTTGTTGAGGCAGGAATCTACACTTGGGAAGAGATATGCAAGGGCGCTGAAAGTACGCCAGTGTGTGAGAAGAATCTGTAGCAAGTTATCTTCAAGTCGGGCCGGTTAACCAAGGTTAACTGGCGCTGACTGTACTGGGATTGCTGACGTCTTTGCAACTTAAAGTGCAGTCTATGCAATTAACTATGGTGGTCTTGCAGCATGGATAAAAAACAATCACATACACCGCTACTCCAATTAAAAGGTATTTCGAAGTCTTTCGGCGGCGTTCAAGCGCTAAGCGATGTCTCGCTAGACCTGATTCCGGGGCAGGTAGTGGCATTAGTCGGCGACAATGGTGCTGGCAAATCCACATTGGTGAAAATCATGTCTGGTGTTATTCGATCGGATGCAGGGCAGTACCATTTTGACGGACAACAAGTACACCCTACAGGTCCGTCAATGATCGCAGAGCTGGGTGTCCAAACCGTGTACCAGGATCTTGCTCTTTGTAATAATCTTGATGCCGTACAAAATTTGTTTCTTGGAAAGGAACCCACTGGTCCGTGGTGGACGGGGTATCGTATTTCGCGTGCCGAAGCTGAGAATCGTTCAAAATCAGTGTTGAAGCGGCTTCGTCTCGACAACATATCATTAACGCGTAACGTCGGCGCCATGTCAGGAGGTCAACGTCAGAACATTGCGATTGCACGCTCTATCCTCTGGGAACCCAGGGTTGTTCTTCTCGACGAACCTACCGCAGCACTGAGCTTGAGTGCAGCACGGCAAGTTGGCAGTCTTGTCCGTGAGCTGGCCAGCCACGGTCACGCCGTACTTGTTGTTAGCCACGACATTCACCATTTTGTACTCGAAAACACCGACCGGATTGAAGTATTGCGTCTAGGCCGAAATGCTGCGCAATTCGATTCGTCTGAAGTGACAGGTGAGCAAGTTGTCAACGCGATGGTCGGTGGCGTAGAAGCTGTGAACATGGCGGGATAATCGATGACCCAGACTAAGATGAAAACACAGAATAACCCAGTACCTACTGTTCACCGCAGCATGGCAGAGCGTCTCAGTAATGAACTACGATTTGTGCCGGTAGCCGTCGGACTTATCCTGCTGTTTGTTTTTTTTTCCACTCAAAGCGACGTTTTTCTAAGCAGTCGAAATTTAAATAATTTGTTGGTACAAAGTACCGTTACCGGCATCATCGCCTTAGGCCTTGTATTTGTACTTCTTGTTGGCGAAATCGATCTATCCGTTGCTGCAACATCTGGCGTCTGTGCTGTTTTAATGGCAATGTTGGTTGTTGATAGCGGTTTGCCAGTCCCGCTAGCGATATGTATAGCGATACTAGCCGGTATGTTAATAGGCGCTGCCGCAGGTCGCTGGATAACATTAATTGGTGTGCCATCGTTTGTCGTGACGCTTGGGTTCGGATTAATGCTTAATGGCCTGCAGCTACTCTTGCTTCCTAACACAGGCCGTTACAATTTACTAAATACTGGTGTTGAGAAAATTGCGGCAACGTACATTTCTGGTATAGCAGCGTGGTTGCTGGTTCTATCTGTTATCGCAATTTTTTTCTATATCAGGCATACAACCCATCAAACACGAATACGCGTTGGACTGAATACATCGTGGGGTTCTAGCGTCGTATTGCCGGTTAGCGTTGTCGCAATAACCTTGATAGTTCTTCTACTCTTTCTCGAACAATTAAGGGGCTTACCGATGCCTGCCATATTGTTCTTGAGTTTACTGGGAATCATGTCCTACATTGCTGGAGAAACCCGGTTTGGGCTGTCCTTGTATGCGATTGGCGACAATGCGGAAGCGGCAAGTCGAGCCGGTATTAATGTAAACAGAGTTAAAATCATTGCCTTTTCAATTGCGGGAGGACTCGCAGCTTTTGGCGGAATTCTTTCAGCATCCCGCATACTCGGTGTGTCGGTTTCTTCTGGTGGGGGTGTTGGTGGGGGTGCGCTGCTACTAGAAAGTATCGCAGCAGCTGTGATAGGCGGCGTGAGCCTTTTTGGTGGGCGAGGTATGGTTATTGGCGCACTGTTTGGTGCTTTGATCATTGCAACCGTGTCAAATGGACTCAATCTGATGGGGGTCGCCAATGAAGCACGACTGATCATAACCGGCCTATTGCTGGTATTAGCGGTATCAGTAGATCGCATCATTGATAACTTCGCGAGTTCACAATGAGTTCAACAAACGTATGGGAGGTACGGCCAACATTCCTGATAAACCAGACACTTAAATAGACTAAGTGTTTGATTGTATAAGACATAAAGTGCAGTAATTTTGACTATTTTACAGTCGATAGTTCTGTGTTTTGGCGCGCCTGTTGACTTCAAGCTGATACCGGCCCAGAAGGTTTATATGGCTCGTGCGGTAGGGTGATAAGCCCGCCAAAAGCTCTGGTGACATATCAAACCCTGTGCGGCTGAGTTGCTTGATCACTTTGGTCATTGCATTCACAGTGTGCTAGAAGCATCTCTATACGACTGTACTTTGTGTGTGGGTATCTCCATGGATATGTGTTGGCGGAACCGCATACTCGTTTTCCATTATCCCATCAATCAGGCGAACGGTTTCTCCCACACCACAGGGGATAAATCGACTGAATAGTGCAATGTATTCATCGCTGACTAGGTAATAGCTAACTCCACCGTAGGAGGCATAGCGGAGGTCATATTCCGATAACAGATTCTTTTCGGACATGTCGAAACGTGTGCCATCAACTGAAGCTGTGTTATCGGATACCCAGTATCCTGGCAGATCGTACTGGATGTGGGCGTTGATCAGTGCAGAGAGGTAGCCATTTTGTGGCATCGATGAGCGGTATCGACGAATAATAATTCCTGCCATCTATCCGATATTCAATGGACACATGACTTATGGGGCATTTGAGCTTGATATTCAATCGCATCGACTCGAATGGAGTCGAACCTTTGATCACGATTGGTGAGAATGATACGTTAACAAGCTACCAGCTGGCTGTTCATACTCGCCTATGTTTTCATTGTTGTGGTGCATACGCCAGCCATCTTTCGAAGCAATGCCACTAAAGATACTGACTCTGAGGACACTTGCAGTTGAAAATCAATCAATACTTTTTTAGTGGCGTTACGAAGCTTTCGAACATCATGGATCAGCATATCGACTAAGTAATCGGTGGTATAAAACTGCTGTTCGTGAATCATTATCGCTATCAGATTTGCACTTTTATGTATTCGCATACGCTTCATCTGATCTGCAGTGTAAGCACGGGCTTCCGCCAAACACTGATATCGCTTTTGCTCTGGAATATCTGGGAGGGGCTCGATCTTGGATTGCAGAAATTTTAACTGTTGGGTGTGTTCGATGTGCGCTGATATGTTCTGTGTCGTGGGTTTATGTGATTCCTTTTTCAGTTCATGCCAACGTGTGAGTCCGTCCTGGTTTTTGGTGGTGAGTAAATCGTTCAGAATAAATTTGGACTTGATCGAAAGGCTCTGCGAAATACCTACGGGAAGACTGTCTAACGTATTGGCACGGGCTCGATTGGCCAATTTTTTCAGAGTACTAAATCCGGGTAGTTTGGATGACTCCTTTGGAGTTCCAAAATGGTGTGTTATCTCGGTGCAGCCGAACAGCTAATGTTATAAGAAGAGATCAGTTTTTATAAAATCACGTTGTAGAGAGCGACACGACGATACTTCGCGAAAGAAATTGTAAACAATGCGGTTAGAGGCGCAGGTATTAGACCGATATACAGTTTCAGACAAAATGAGGTATTGTTAGCGTGCGGTCTGATTTGCTGATGCTAGCTATTGGTAATTTGAGTGCATTTGTCCCAGATTTACCCAACACACACAATCGATTGAGCTGGTTATCAGATTACGGGCTTAGCTAAAATCGTAAAAATTCGATCACACGTACCGCCGATTGACTTTGCAAGCCTTCATTGGTTGGCAGAAGTCGCAAGAGGAGATAGTCATGGAATTCCTGGTGACACTGTTCGCTATAATTGTTGCGATCATTCTGATTGCGGTGATTATTGCCTTCCTAAATCGCTTCTATCGTAAATCCTCAAGAGACATATCTCTTGTACGGTCCGGCTATGGTGGCCAGTCGATTGTGCTCTCGGGTGGTTGTGTGGCTCTGCCATTTCTGCACAAAATCGATGAAGTTAATATGCGAACCATTCGGGTAGATGTGATCCGTACGGGCAAGCAATCTTCGATAACCGAAGACAGGATGCGTGTTGACATCGAAATGGAGTTTTATGTACGTGTAGAACCGTCGGTGGACGGTGTGGCGACAGCGGCGCAGTCGCTGGGCAGCAAGACTTTGACTTCCGAAGGCATCACCAATTTGCTTGAAGGTCGGTTTGTAGCCGCTATTCAGTCGGTTACCGCGAAACAGACTATGGATACTCTACACGAGAACAGAGCTGAGTACGTTGGTCAGGTTACCGCACTGTTGCGTGATAATCTCAAGGCAAACGGGCTTATGCTGGATTCGGTATCTCTGACGCGAATGGATCAAACCCCATTTGGTTCAATGGACGAAAACAATGCGTTTAATGCTGTGGGTATGCGTCGTTTAGCTGAAATTATTGCAACCAATAAGAAGAAGCGAGCTGAAATTGAGGCTGATGCCGAAGTGTCAGTTATAAACACCGAACTTGACGCAACTAAAAAGAAGCTGCGTCTTACCTTGGAACATGAAGACGCACAAATGTCCCAGGTACTGGAAATAGAGAAGATAAAAGCATCCAGTGATGCTGCTAGTGCGCAAGCTCGCGAGCAGGCATTGCTAGCCTCGGAAACGGCCCGTATCGATCGCGAGAAATCCACCCAGGCATTAGAGCTTCAAAAACAACGCGAATTGCAGCAACTGGAAATTGAAACGCAGCTAAGCGCAGAAATGCACAAGGCTGATAGCGCCATCAAACTGGCCATCAAACAAGCCGAAGAGGCGCAGGCAGTTGCTCAGGCTGAGCAAGCAAGAATCCACATCGTTTTGGCAAAGGAATCTGTACAAACCGAACGTGATAATGCGATAGCGAACCGCTCGCGCGAACTAGCCATGAAACGTGTTGAAGAGGCTGGGCAAGTCGCGGAGGCCAGCACGGCTACTGAAGTGAATGTGCTACTTCAAAAATCCAAGGCAGAAGCCGAAGCCGTGCGTATTGCTGCAGAGGCGGCGCGCGTACGTATGCTGGCAGAATCTGAAGGAGATCGTGCGCTGATTGACGCCAGGAATTCTCAAAGCGAAGAATTAATGGCTCTTAAGCTTGAGCAATATCGACTCGACAAGCTGCCTGATATAGTTCGTCAATTGGTAAAACCTGCAGAAAAAATAGACAGCATCCGTATCAATCATGTATCGGGTTTTGGCAATAGCAACGTTGGCCAGTCAAACACTGGTGGCGGCAATGATAATGGCGGCGCATCTACTAATGGATCTGGTGGAGGCGATCGACCACCCGTCAATCAAGTGATGGACGGCATTCTTGGTATGGCGCTTCAGCTGCCGGCTATGAAGAACATCGGGGATTCGATTGGTCAAGATTTCGGATCTGTTTTCGATAGTGTGCAGTCCGCCAGTTTCAAAGCGGCACAGCTGCGGGATAAAGGGTCAATTCAGTCGCTCGCAGATCCTCTAGCAAAACCAAGTACAACAGCTGATTCTGAAAGTTAACTGTTCAAGCCACCGAAAAAAACTATTGAGTTAAATGTCCAATGCTCTCTAGTTCAGAGAAGTCGACTTACATTTTTACATACACAACTGCCAACACCGGAGAGTGTCGGCAGCAGCAACCACGAGCAAATGTATCTATGAAAATTTCAAGACGTGATCTCCTCAAAGCTACTGGTGCCGGAGTAGTTACTTCAGCATTCCCGTTCCAGCAGGCCATGGCTGGCGATACTATCAAGTTGGGTAGTGTGCTGGATAACTCCGGTAACCTCGATATTTACGGTAAACCGATGGTGCTGGCGAACAAACTCGCCGTTGCGGAAATTAATGCTGCGGGGGGACTGCTAGGCAAGCAGATTGAACTTATTCAATACGATACGCAGTCCGATATCGCTCTGTATACAAAATTTGCGCAACAACTGTCTCGACGTGACAAAGTGGATGTTGTGCAAGGGGGTATTACGTCCGCATCACGTGAAGCCGTTAGACAAACATTCAGACGCAGCGATACATTGTACTTCTATAACACGCTGTATGAAGGTGGGGTCTGTGATCGCAACATTGTATGCACCGGTAGCACGCCAGCACAGGCGAACGAGCCTCTGGTTGAAGCGGCAATGGAAAAATGGGGAAAGAAAGTCTATATCTTGGCTGCCGATTATAACTATGGTCATATCACCGCAAAATGGCTGACGCATTATGTAGGTGAGAGAGGTGGGGAAGTCGCCGCTACAAGTTTCTTTCCGCTGGATGTGGCTGACTTTGGTTCAACCATCGCCAAGATTCAGCAGGAAAAACCTGATTGGGTCGTATCAGCTTTGGTGGGTGGTGCGCATATGTCCTTTTATCGTCAATGGGCAGCGTCGGGTATGAACAAGAATATCCCACTGGCTTCCACGACGTTTGGTGCAGGTAATGAACAGGGAGCTCTGTCTGCTTCGGAAGGTGACGGTATTATGGTTGCGCATAATTACAGCCAGGAACTGGATACACCTGCGAATAAGGAGTTCCTGAAAAAGTGGGAAGCTGCTCATGGCGATACCAGCGTTATCCACGAGTTGGCAGTTGCCCAATATCAGGGCGTCCTGTTGTGGGCTGAAGCTGTTCGGAAGGCTGGATCTCTGGATAGAGAAGCTATGTTGGGTGCCTTGGAATCAGGAATTTCCATCGAAGGCCCCAGCGGCACAGTCACTCTGGATGCGCAGACTCATCATGCGGCCCTGGATATACAGCTGATGGAAGTTAAGGATCAGAAGCTAAATATCATCAGCACGTCGAAGCAGCGTCCGCCTGCTGACACAGCACGTTATTGTGACCTGGCAAAGGATCCTGACTCGAACGTTCAGTACGAAGTCAATATTTAAACTGGTACGTGTCGAGTGGTTGTCATCAGCACACGATGCTGTGGTGATGACATCACTTTGCCATGTTTTACACAACGTTCGGCCTTGCAACTTGTTAGTCAAAGCGTGGGGCAATGAGCGATTACTTCAGCTGTGTCTTAGTCGCTGATGACGCACAAGCATGCCGTTAAAATAGAGGGAAGCAATGGATTACACAGCTGTCGTACTACTTGAAATTCTGTACATGATCGCTTTTCTGGTCCTGTCCAGCATGGGATTGGCAGTTGTGTTTGGCATGATGCGAGTAATCAATCTCGCTCATGGTGAGTTTGTGATGCTTGGCGGATATACAACACTGGCCTGTTATGAAGCAGGAATGAATATATTCTTTGCGATGCTGGTTGTGGCACCTATCGTCGTTGGCATCATCGGTCTTATTGTTGAGCGCTTGGTTGTGCGATGGTTATACGGGCGCATGATCGACACTATGCTGGCAACCTGGGGATTGAGCCTTCTTTTTGTGGGGCTTGTCTCGATGGTGTTCGGTAGCTCCGCAAAAGGCGTTGCTACACCTATTCCGGGATACCAAATGGGTAGCTACCTGATGGGTGGTTATAATCTTTTTATCATCGCGATCACTATCGTGCTGGTGTGCTTGATGTGGTTCGTACTAAAACATACGCGCGTGGGTTTGGTCGCACGAGGAGCAATGCAGAATCCTGAGATTGCTTCGTCACTGGGTTATAACCCAAAAACCATCTACATGCTGACGTTTACGGCGGGTGCAGCCTTATCCGGACTGGCTGGTGGAATTCTCGCACCGCTAACGGGTTTGTTACCGTCATCAGGTGGAGCTTTTATCGCGAAGGCCTTTATCACGGTTATAACCGGCGGGGCAGCCATATTGTCTGGTGTATTGTCCAGTGGTGTATTGTTCGGCACCATTAATCAACTTGTATCGTTTGGTGCGAATCCTGTGATGGGTGAAATAGCTATGTTGGTGTTAGCCATTGTATTATTGCGTTTAATGCCAAAAGGTATTACTGGACGCTTCTTCAGGAATTCAACATGACTGATGGAAAGACATCGGTCGGCCGCTTTCGCGTCGGATGGTTTATAGCGTGGGCACTGGTTATGCTGGCCTTGCCTCTGATTCTTGAAGATACGCATACATTGTCGGTACTCACGATTTGGTCGTTGCTCGCGTTATCGTTGGGACTCATGTGGGGCTATGCTGGCATCCTGAGTTTTGGACACGCCGCCTATTTTGGGCTTGGTGCATATACCTACGCAATTGCGTCAATCAACTTTGGTGAAAGTACTATAGCGATCTTGCTTGCCATGTTGGTGCCGACTCTTTTGGCAGCTTGTGTGGGTGCAATGATGTTTTTTGGACGAATCAGTGATGTCTATCTAGGCGTCATTACGCTGGTCGTGAGTCTTATCCTATTCAAGTTCATGAATGCAACTGCAGGGGATATCTATCGCATAGGGGATGCTCGTCTGGGAGGCTTTAATGGGATACCCGGTTTTCCCATACTAAATATACCGGGTAACCCGGGGGCTGAGATCTGGGGCACTCCGTTCTACTATGTGGTTGCCGTGGCTCTGCTGCTTTGCTACCTGTTGTCGCGCTGGATACTATCCAGTGCCTTTGGTCATGCGCTGATGGGCATCCGCGAGAACGAGTTGCGCATGGAGTTACTTGGATACAATGTGCCGTTGTACAAGACAGCAATCTTTAGTATCTGCGCAGCGATGGCTGGGCTTGCGGGTTCTTTTTTTGCCATGTGGTCTGAAATTGTTACACCAGGCCTGTTTGCTCTAGGGCAGTCTGCTGAAGCCATCATCTACGTTATTGTCGGTGGCCTGGGTACACTAATTGGCCCGGTGATTGGAGCGATGTTGATCGGTGGTCTTAAATTATTGTTGGGTGAACAGACCCTTGTAGACAACTCATTGGTGATGGGTGGCATTCTCGTTTTAACGGTACTACTAATTCCAAGTGGAATCGTGGCTCAATTTTTTGCGTGGCGTCAACGTCGGGCTAGCCGAAACATCTCTCAGCGACAACGTAGTTCGACACGACGGAGACGGGGCTTTGCTACAGGCCAGGACTCAATTGCACCTGCTCAAACTCTGGATGCCAAAAGTCAGGCAAGTGATGCGGTTGATTCTGCAGGTAGACGGCAATGAGAGAGCCTATTGTTGAAACCCGTGATCTGACGATGAGATTTGGTGGTGTAACGGCTGTCAACAGCGTTGACTTTACGTTGCGCGAGCTCGAACTGCGGTGCTTGATTGGGCCTAACGGTGCTGGAAAAAGCACATTTTTTAAATGCCTCACTGGGCAGCATCTGCTTAAACACCATAATGGACGCGTTTACATTCGCGATCAGGATGTGACGGGTTGGCGCCCGCATGAGATTGTACGTCTCGGTGTTGGTATTAAAACCCAAGTACCTTCTGTCATGAATGGCTTGAGTGTGCATGAAAATATCTGGCTATCTGCGCGCCGTGTAAAAGACAGAAAGGGCGCTAATAACGAAACCAATGCGGTGATAGATGAGCTGGATCTCGGGCCACTTAAAAATCGCCTGGTGGGAGAAATGGCGCATGGCGAAAGACAAATCGTTGAACTGGGTTTAGTGCTGGCCCAGCGGCCAAGGCTGGTTTTGCTGGATGAACCAGCTGCCGGTATTACAGGTGCGGAAGCAGAGAAATTGGTAAGACTGATTCATCGCATTAATGAAAATTCTGCGTTGATCGTTGTAGATCATGACATGCAATTTGTCCGGATGCTCGAAGCTCCGATTACCGTGTTTCATCAAGGCTCAATCCTGATGGAAGGTGAAGCAGATGTCGTACTCTCTGATCAAAGAGTGCGTGAAGTGTATGTAGGAAAACGGGTAGCATGAATGGAATAGTCGATACCGATCATCAGCAAAGTGACAGCACTGAGCGTCGTGATGCGGTGCTTGAAGTTGCTGGACTGCATGCAGGCTACGGAGACATTCCCGTTTTACGTGGTGTGTCTTTTGAACTGCTGGCAGGCGAAGCCATTGGGCTGGTAGGTCACAACGGTTCTGGCAAAACGACTTTGCTTAAAACCTTGCTTGGCCTGATAAACGCCAGCAGTGGACGTATTTCAATTGATGGCGATGACATGACTCGCTCACCTGCGCACGAACGTGCGCGTATTGGCATCGGCTATGTGCCACAGGGGCGTGGGATCCTGCCCGCGTTTTCTGCACTTGAAAACCTACGACTAGCCTGGTCTGCCGAAACGGGAGAAACCGAACAGCAATCGTTGGACCGGGTATTAACCTATTTTCCTCGCCTAACATCAATTTTGGATCGCAAGGGCGATACGCTATCAGGAGGAGAGCAACAGATTTTGGCGTTGGGCCGATCAATGATGCCAGCCCCGTGGTTGTTGTTGCTGGATGAACCCTCAGAAGGAATCCAGCCTTCAATTGTCGAGGAAATTGGTCAGGTTTTATCCCAACTGCATAGGCAGCAAAATCTGTCGCTAATCATCGTAGAGCAGAATCTGGATCTTGTGCTTGATGTGGCCGATCGAGTCCTGGTGTTCGAACGTGGCAACATCGAGCGTGAATTTGCGACATCACAACTGCAGAGTGGCGCGCTGACAGAGCTGCTGGGCATGGGAACTGGCAGGCTGACACGTGCAAATGCACATGCCGTACAGGAAAGAGATACAACACTTAGGAACCCTGCAGTCAACAATCATTCTTCACTATCAGAACGCTCAACACAAGAGCATCACAATCAATCAGGTGCGGCTTCTAAGGTCGATGTGGTGAAGACATTTGCAGGTACAGCTGCCTTAGATCGACATTCGCCCATGGAACAACTCAGCACACACTCCTACAAAGCGAGCGCTGTGAATTCACATAAAATCGCAGCATCGGGTCGCTTGACCAAAGATGTCTCTCGAGACCAACCACTAACTCCATCTACCCTGTCTGGAAACAACATGGCAACAGTGAAGCGACCAACGCTAGAGCAGATGAAGGGCATAGTCACTTCATTGCATATGAACATGTCCGAACGAGAAGTGGGGGAGTACCTCAGTGTTCTCGAGGATACCTTCAAGAATTATGATCGAGTAGCGCAGTTGCCTAACAACTTGCCAGAAGTACGCTATCCCAGAACGCCAGGCTATCGTCCAACCGGTGATGAAAACACCCTAAATGCATGGGCTGTTAAGTCGGAAGTCCATGGGGCTGCACATGGCCCGATGAGTGGCAAACGTGTTGTTCTAAAAGACAATGTCTGTCTGGCAGGAGTGCCATTGATGAATGGCTCCTCAACATTAGAAGGCTATGTGCCAGATGTAGACGCTACTATCGTAACGCGAATGCTGGATGCTGGCGCAACCATTGTTGGAAAGGCGCACTGCGAGTTCTTCTGTCTATCCGGCGGTAGTCATACCTCGGCGATGGGCCCTGTACATAATCCCTACCGATACGGCTATGCCGCTGGAGGATCATCTTCAGGCTCTGCAGCGCTGGTGGGTAGTGGTGAGGTGGAAATGGCGATAGGCGGTGATCAGGGAGGCTCCATTCGAATGCCATCAGGTTGGTGCGGCATTTATGGCATGAAACCAACACACGGTCTTGTACCTTATACGGGTGTTATGCCGATTGAGGCGACAATCGATCATACGGGCCCAATGACAGCGAATGTTGCAGACAACGCATTAATGCTGGAGGTCATAGCAGGAGCAGATGGACTTGACCCTCGCCAATATGATGTGCGTGTGGACAAGTACACATCCGCACTGGGACGCGGTGTTTCTGGCCTGCGCATCGGTGTGGTCAGTGAGGGGTTCGGGCATGCAAATAGCGAAGCCGATGTCGATGCCAGTGTACGTTCCGCGGCTGAGAAGTTCAGGAAGCTTGGTGCCACCGTTGATGAAATCTCTATTCCGATGCATCTCGATGGGCTTGCGATCTGGACGCCAATTGCATTGGAAGGTTTGCAAGCGCAAATGATGCACGGTAACGGAATGGGGTTTAACTGGGAGGGCATGTACACAACAAGCTTGCTTGATGCGCATTCGAACTGGCGTTCACGCGCTGATGAGTTGTCACGCACCCTCAAGATTTCAATGCTAGCCGGTGAGTACTTTATCAAACACCATAGAGGGCATTTTTACGCAAAGGCGCAAAACTTGGGGCGACTGTTGCGTAAACGTTACGATGAAGCGCTGAGCCAATACGATCTGTTGCTTATGCCAACACTTCCTATGAAAGCTACACCCATTCCGCCTCAGGATGCGCCACTGGCACTGTATTGCCAGCGCGGCTTTGAAATGCTGGGAAATACTGCGCCCTTTGATGTAAGTGGTCATCCCGCAATGAGTGTGCCTTGCGGACTTAGTCAGGGCTTGCCTGTGGGTATGATGCTGATTGCCGGACGCTATGAGGAATCGAGTATCTATCGCGCAGCGCATGCGTTCGAGCAGCTCGGCGATTGGCGCGAAATGTAGGAAATATTTTGTATGTCACGCAATCCATTTGCTTCAGTTTCAGCGGACTCGATAAAAAACACCGGGACATATTCGCTGCATAATGAAAATCAACAGGACTCCAACATAGCAGGTGTCAAGCCACAGGACTTGCAGTCCTATGTATCTGGACGCCGCGAGAGCGCCTTGGCTTTTAACACTATTCCACAACTGCTGGAGCAAACGTGTAGCCGATATGGTTCAAGCACCGCCGTTGTATTTCCGGCACAGAATATCACTCTGAGCTGGTACCAACTTCGCGAACAGGCAGGTAGGCTTGCTGCAGGTTTATTGTCGCTAGGGATCAGGCGTGGTAATCGTGTGGCTATCTGGTCGCCTAATCGCGTGGAGTGGATAATTACCCAGTTTGCAACTGCGCAGATAGGTGCCATCCTGGTAAATATTAATCCCGCCTATCAACGCACCGAACTGGAATACGCGCTCAACAAGGTTCGCGCGCGGGTGTTAATCATGGCTCGTGCGCAAAAATCGAGCGATTACCTATCGATACTAAAACAACTGGCACCGGAGATTGATCGCCCACACACAACAGCCTCGCATTCCGAATTGTATCTGCAAGCTCTGCCCTCACTGAAACATGTTGTTGTCTTGGCAGAGGGAGAGTTACCGTCAGCGTGTCTTGGCTGGGATGCTTTACTGCGTCTAGCGGGGCCTGCTCAGCTGAAAAGGCTAGATTCTTTATCGGCTAAGCTTGATCCGGACGATGCGATCAATATCCAGTTCACTAGCGGTACTACCGGATCGCCTAAGGGTGCTACGTTGTCGCATTATAATATTGTGAATAATGCGCGATATACAGCGGCAAGCATGCAGCTATCGGCAGAAGACACCGTCTGTATTCCCGTACCCCTATATCACTGTTTTGGCATGGTGCTAGGTGTGCTAGCTTGTGCGAGTACCGGCGCAGGTATGATTTTCCCCGGTGAAACCTTTGATGCCGGTAGTACGCTGGAAGCTACAAGTCGCTATCGTTGTACAGCACTATACGGTGTACCCACCATGTTCATCGCCATGCTTGAACACACACAGTTTAGCGAAGTTGATCTCTCATCGCTGAGAACCGGCATTATGGCTGGCGCATCGTGCCCGGCAGATACCATGTGCAGAGTCATGAATGACATGCATATGGAGGAAGTCACTATTGCTTATGGCATGACTGAAACCAGTCCGGTGTCTTTTCAATCGGCCACCAATGATCCGATTGAAAAACGAGTAGCTACGGTAGGCAGAATTCAGCCTCATGTAGAAGCCAAGGTAATTGACGAATCAGGCGCTATAGTCGCCACGGGCGTCACTGGTGAGTTGTGTACGCGCGGCTATTTGGTGATGCTGGGCTATTGGGATATGCAATCATCGGATACTGAAAATCCTATCGATGCGGCAGGCTGGATGCATACCGGAGACTTGGCATCGTTGGATCATGATGGGTATTGTTCTATTACAGGCCGTGTCAAGGATATGGTGATTCGTGGAGGGGAGAATATCTACCCTCGCGAAGTGGAGGAATTTTTATTAGGGCATCCCGCGGTAGTAGATGCGCAGGTATTTGGTGTTCCTGATAATCGTCTGGGAGAGATTGTCTGCGCCTGGATTATTCTGCGCAAAGAGAACGAAATAAGTCATGAGCAAATTCTTCAGTTCTGCAGCGGATCAATCGCGCATTTCAAAGTTCCTTCGCACATTCGCTTTGTTAGTGAGTTTCCGATGACCGTTACTGGCAAGCCACGCAAGTTTGTCATGCGCGATGTGATGATCGAGCACATTGAGCTGCTGGGCATGAAGGGCTAATGGACGAGCTATTTTATCTAGAGATTTGCGAAATCAGCAAGCTCATTCAACGCGGAGACTTGTCGCCAATAAGCTTGACGAAAAATCTGCTGGAAAGAATTAATTCCCACGACCGCGATTTGCATGCTTTTGCAACAGTAACGATGGACCTGGCATTGCAGCAGGCCCATGATGCGCAGAATCGACTCGACAGACGGCAGTACCTTGGGCCACTGCATGGCATTCCTATAGCGCTAAAAGATTTGTGTTACACAAAAGGTGTCGTTACTGCGGCTGGTATGCCTTTGCATAGGAACCATGTGCCAAATTACAACGGCACAGCAGTACAGCGTTTGCAAAACGCTGGCGCAATCTTATTAGGCAAGCTGCAGCTGACGGAAGGTGCCTTTACAGAACATCATCCGGATATTGAAATACCTGTAAATCCCTGGTCACGTGATACTTGGTCTGGTGCTTCTTCAACGGGTTCCGGAGTGGCCGTGGCGGCAGGATTGTGTTTTGCTGCCACAGGTTCAGACACGGGCGGATCCATTCGATTTCCGTCTGCTGCAAATGGGGTAACGGGCCTTAAACCCAGCTGGGGGCGTGTCTCTGTTTACGGAGCGTTTGAACTGGCGGCCTCACTGGACCACCTTGGACCGATGGCTCGAAGTGCTACTGACTGCGGGATACTGTTACAGGAAATGGCGGGTGCGGATGTTAATGATCCTCGTTGCGCCCACCGGCCAGTGCCAAACTATTTGGCAGGTGATCCCACGCAGCTACGGGGGGTTCGTATTGGTGTAGACGACGACTTTAACACCGAAGATGTTGATGACGAAATGAGAGCGACAGTAAAGGAAGCACGCGTTGTATTGAGCGACCTGGGTGCTGAATTTGTGTCAGTAAAATTTCCTGATTATCGAGATGCTATTGCTGATTGGGGACCTATCTGCGCAATAGAAGCGGCATATGCTCACCGCAATACGTTTCCGTCGCAACGTCAGCACTATGGGCCAACACTGGCAGACTTATTAGATTCTGCCTCTAATCTCAGTGCAGCCGACTATCAAGGTATGTTGTTGAGACGTTATAAATTTCGTGGTCAACTGGAGCATGTGTTGAACAGCGTTGATTGCATGTTGATACCCGCTCAGACCAATGCCTCCCCCACTATCGCTCAAATGGCGACGCTGGGTGAAAACCCTGAAGCACTGGCAGCGTTGATACGATTCACGGCACCGATAGATATATCTGGGCATCCCGCTATTACACTGCCATCAGGGTTTACCCCTCGCAATACGCCCGTTGCAATCCAGTTGATTGCCAAGCACTTTGCTGAAGATAATCTGATTAGAGCGGGCCGTGCTTATCAGAGTGTTACCGACTGGCATCGTGCCCGACCCACACTTTAGCCTATAATCGAGCGGTCAGTATCAAACGGCTTGATGCCATATTAACCGCTTACTCGGCATCCTGTAGGCGTGACAGTGCAGCGAAAATTCCTCGGCGTTATTCACTAAATACAAGTGACTGCAATGGAAAAAATACCGCTCCAAGATGCACAGAATTGCCTTCGAATATCAGAACTTCTTCGGTGGTGAAAGATACGCCTAACGACATGTCGGTGTACGGGCTAAGTTCGACCTGTGGACTTGGCTTGCCACACCCGCGAATTAGTGCAGCTTTAAGGCGCAAAAAACCTTGGTTCTCCAGTCGATGAACTGTTATCAAATCTTGATGCAACGTTGCGTGATCAGGTAAGGATCGATATTCGACGAATACAGAAAGAGTATGGTTTGATCGCAATTTATGTCACACATGATCAGGTAGAAGCGCTTGCCATGTCTGATCGTATCGTCGTACTCAACAACGGTGGCTTAGAACAGGTGGATACCCCCAAAGATTTATACAACGCACCAAAAACGGAATTTGTAGCGGACTTTATCGGTGACGCTCATGTGTTGAAAGGTTCGGTTATCGACGAAATATCAACCGGACTATGGCAGGTCGATACCAAATTAGGTGTAGTGAATGTGGCTTCCGACTAGATTTACTATGGTTACTGTGTGTTCATTGACAAAGTGGCAATGGTTGATAAGTCTGGCCCGTGTCACAAGAGAGTGCCTTGAAATGATGTTGCACTGACAACAGCATTGAGTCTGGCGACTGGACGTGATGCCATAGGAGTAGCCGACCTGAATGATCTTAAGCCGAATGGACGAGTCTATGGAAAGTCGATCTTCACAATCGGTTTTGTAAGCTGTACGGAAAGCGAATATATTTACTTTGTGCTCTATCAAATAGTGCAATGTATGTTCAAACGTACCAGGCGATATTTGGTCATTTATCAGAACCGTTCTCGTTTGCCCAGGTTACCAATCTTTCAGGTGTCCACTTCTGATGTTTAGCATGTCGTTCCGGCATGTGGGATGCTTTGGTCGTATCCCCAAAACCATTGGTTTTAAGGTGTGTTGTAATTAAATTGCTACGGAAGTAGATCGGTATCATTGTCTGTTTGGGGTGAATCTCTAACTTCTCACCAATGTGCTGGTATCACCACGATGGCTTAGTGCTCAGCCAGTTGTTGATAGCTCGGAATGGTATCCGGGTCAAAACGACAGGCACGGCTAGTTGCACTACGAAGATTATCTGGCGCTGCAACTTCAGGTACGCCTCCAAGAAAATCGAATTGTCTGACCCGGCTATCTAGCCAGCCTGGCAACGATTGCCAGCGTGTAGCCTCAGCGTACGTGTAATCCAGAGATTAATATCAATGATTAACTCAGCTTTGTATGTATTTTTGCAGAATTCAATTGCACTTCAATGTAACGGCTGTTATATTATGTGTAACAAACGATACATTGAGAGTAGAAAAAATATGAAATTTTCAAAACGAATTGTAGTGAATGCTCCAGCTGAAAAAGTTTGGAGAGTTCTCGGAAGCGACTTTGCAAACGTTGGCAACTGGGCAACATTAGTAACGCATTCAGAGGTTAATACAGAAGCTTCAGTGGTAAATAACTCTCCCGTGGGAGGCCGCTTGTGTAATACAAGCATTGGAAAAATATCTGAAGAATTTACTGCCTATGATGACCAGGATATGAGCTTTAGTTTCAAGGGTGTTATAACTTCAATTATGTTTACTAGCGTTATTAGTTCAAACAAAGTGTCAGCAATAGACGACAATACGTCAGAAGTTTTGGCAACTCCACACATCGATCTAACATTCTTAGGAATTTTGATGTCCCCATTAATCAGACTACAACTAAGTAAAGCGGTCAGTGGAGGTTTGAATGACTTAAAATACTATGTTGAAAATGGAATGCCCTCTCCATCAAAGCTAGCTGCGATACAAAAACAGTAAGTTAATCATTATGAGCGTGGGTGATTCAGGAGTAGTCGATCAAGGTGACGATGAGCCGAATGTTTATGTTGAAATAGGAATCGCTCAAAAGATAAACCTTAATAAATCAAAAAATAATGAACGTTGAAACTCCAGCAAAAGATAGACTACTTCATTCAGGAGCAGTTCTCTTTGGTCAAAACGGATACGCAGGTGTTTCTGTTCGAGAAATCTGTAAGCATGCTGATACAAGCATGAATATGATCCATCATTATTTTGAGAGTAAAGAAGGCCTTCTTAAAGCTATAATTAATCAATTTAGTGACAGTGTTTTTTCTGTGCCTAACAAATTGTTAGAAAATACACCTCGTTCAAAAGAAGATTTTCAATTGAGAATTGAAATGATTTTTGAAACAACGCTCGATGCCTGTATAAAAGAAAGAGTAACTTTGCTCGTTGTTATTCATGAGCAACCTAGTTCTCAAGCAATGGTAGATTACAGAAAACTCTTTGTGAATTTTATGGGGCGTTGTAAGAAAAAAGGATTTATTCGCAAAAAACTTGATTCAGAAATGATTACCGGATTAATGATGGATCGTATTCTCAATCAGGTGCAGTATGCTTCTTGGATTAAGGGCGCCACGGCTGGTGACATATTAAATGACACTGCGTATAAAAAAAGATGGTGTAAAGCAAATCTTGATCTAATTCTTCATGGCATGTTACCTAGATAAGATCCATATACGACTGTGTCTCGGAAAAAATTGTTCGCGAATTCCGAACGCTAATTATCATTGGTAGTAAAAAATGGGGATGCATAGTACTGAGTAGAAACACACGCGATAGTTTATTGACTCGCATGGCAGCACTATAAGCTTTTTCCAGGGGTGTATGCTCTTCAAAAAAGCGCATCTTGATGCCTACAATGTGGTTTTTCTGACACCGATGAATATAATTTTCGTGGCCTAACAGACAGCAACGAACTACTGTTAGGATATCTCAACAATATACGCTTTAGTTGCAAATCCGATGGCTAGCCAAACTGACTCAGAAACACATTTTCGAAAAAAAAGTTCTAAACAAGACAATCAAAACGCCATTTTCCCAAATATGTTTCTTGCCGGACAATGGGTGAATTCGACTGAACGCATTACCGTCAGAAATCCTTATAATAATACTGTTATAGGTTCGGTACCCTGTGCCAACCGCGAACAGATTAAGCTTGCTTTAAAAAAAGCCAGAGAATACACACGCCACCCATTGAATGAACAAGCAAGAGCTGAATTACTTGATTCGTGGGCAAGGCAAATTTCATTTAAAATCGAACCACTTGCCACGCTTCTTTGTCGTGAAAATGGCAAAGCAATAACTCAAGCACGTGCTGAAGTAAGACGGGCTGTTGAAACAATTTCCTGCTATGCAAACGCTGCCCGTGAACTTAATAAAGAAGCACATGCAACGCTGGACAATGTGATCAATGGACCCTCTCAGGAAGTCAAATTAAATAGTGAAGGATTCGTTACCGCCACCCTGCATCAACCATTGGGAGTTGTCACTGCTTACACACCGTTCAATTTCCCTGCGAACACCTTAGTTCACAAAGTGGCAGCGGCAATCGCTTCAGGAAATAGCATAGTTGTTAAGCCCAGTGAGAAGACTCCGTTAGTAGCCTTAGAGCTAGCACGTTTGTTCGCTGATACTCAGGAGGCACCCCAAGGCATAGTCAGTGTACTCACTGGGCATCATCAGGACTTTACCGAATTGTTTCTCACCAGTAACGACGTTGATTTCTTCAGCATGACGGGCAACTCCGACGTTGGCCGAAAACTGTACAGACAGTTCTGCGATGCACAGTCTTTCAAGAGGAGTCATTTCGAACTAGGTGGCAACGCACCACAAATCGTGCTCGATGATTTCCACGTGCAAAAGGCGGTAGGTTTGCTGTGCTCAGCCGTTTTTGATCACAATGGTTCGCGTTGCACGACACCAAGAAAAATACTGCTACCAGCGGGCAAGTACGCCAACGACTTTTGTAAGCTCGCGGTTAGCCATGCTGAACAATGGGCGACCGGCGACCCGCTAAATGAGAACACCCAACTAGGCTCACTGATTGACGAAGCAGCAGCCAAGGCAGTCGAGTCCCGTGTCATGGATGCTATCAAAAAAGGTGCGAAGCTTTTAAAAGGTGGCCAACGAAGAGGCGCTGTAATGCAAGCCACAGTGTTGATGGGCGTCACACCAAACATGCGCATTTTTAAAGAAGAAAACTTCGGCCCTGTGATGTGCCTACTGAGCTACGAATCACTTGAAGAGGCCATCACTATCGCCAACCTTGGAAACTTTGGCCTGCAACCAGCGGTGATGACCAATGATCTTAAAAAGGGCTGGGAGGTTGCCTCGCAAGTCCGCGGTGGCTGCATCAATGTCGGCACCACAACCACTAGCCATCGCAGCGATACAGTTCCTTTTGGTGGTATCGGCTCATCGGGTATTGGCAAAGAAGGTAGCCTGGCAGGCATTTACGAGTTATGCCACGAAGTACCGTACAAGTTTTATATTGATAGACCTTCTTAGCCGAAACTGATCTTGCAGGACCAAGGCATAAGACGGCAGGGAGTCGTCTGATGGGCTTAAACCTTCCCAATTATTCGAACATCACTACTGCCCACGCGCTATCCCGATACTGCGATGGAGTAACGCCAGTCCATCGTCGGAATACTCAAAAAACGTGCTTATTTCGTCAAACCCAAGTAAATGGGAAACTTCGGAAAAAGTCAGCTCCGTAGAAGCCAGATAACGCACAGCGGTCGCACGTTTGCATTCGTCTTTTAATCGCTGGAACGAAGTTCCTTGGTGTGCTTTTAGTTCTAAGTAGCCATTCAAGAAAATCATGATGTGCCATTTCAGTATTTGAGCGCACTTTCTTGTTCGCGGAAATGCACTCTTGAATGACGTCTTTTCCCAAATCAACACTAATTACATTAACTCACTTCTCGTGGGAGGTGGGGAGTCCAATTATCTGTTCACTCTACACCGGACGTTGCCTATTGCGCTCTGTACAATAGATTTTGGCTATAAGCCAATCTGAAAAATCCAGGTAATTTGACCAAATTCCTTGAAACTTCGACAAGCTACCGTAGCCGCTCAAATAATCTAGGTAAATTATGCGACTGGTTTTAGGACAAATATTTTGAATAAAAAATTACTTTTAGGTGTCGCGTTAGTGTTTGTAGGTAACGTCGCTTCTGCAACTCCAACTGTAGATGACACCACAATCAGCTGGCCTGATGACGGCTGGTATCAAGTGCAAGATGCTGCCACCTATTCAGAAGTGTGCGCTGGCGGTCGGTCATGTTCCGTTGATCCTGGAGCCTACGTTGTCATTAATCATTCCACGGGAGAAAGGTTTAGAGGCATTGTGGTAGGAGAAGTCGAAAGTAGTTCGTCAGTTGTTGTATCCAGCAACTCGATCAGCTGGCCTGATGACGGTTGGTATCAAGTGCAAGATGCGACCACTTATGCGGAAGTTTGCGCAGGTGGTCGGTCATGCTCGGTCGATTCTGGAACCTACGTAGTGATTAATCACTCCACAGGGGAAAGATTCAGAGGCATAACGGTAGGAGAGATCCAAGGTGGTTCGTCAGTTGTTGTATCGGGCAACACGATCAGCTGGCCAGATGATGGTTGGTATCAAGTACAGGATGAGGCAACACATACTGAAGTCTGTGGTGGTGGCCGCTCTTGTAGTGTTGAATCTGGCATCTACGTCGTGATCAACCACAGCACGGGAGAACGATTTAACGACGTCGTAGTTTCTTCCAATCCTCAGCCTGTCGAGTCTCTAATTAGCCTAGACAGCTACGAGCAGATACTGCGAGAGTTGATCACGTTGATCAACGCCACACCTATGGCTGAGACCTTGAACACTCAGCCTACCATCACAGATGCTGGTATTACGTTTGTATCGGTTAGCAACGGGCCTGTGGAGGATGAGGTTTCCGGCCTTGTTGGATTCGTAAACGACTATTCCTGCGATGCGGGAGGCATAATCGAGATCCACACTTTTGCCCAGCCTGGCTATCGTAAACTGACATTCGCGGATTGCGCATTGGAAGCAGGCAGTTTCGATGGCATCCTGAGGGAATTCATGATTGGACGGCCTGGACGAGGCAGCAGTGGGATCACTGCGACCGATTATAATGTCGATAGAGACGATCAGACGAGAACACTCTCGGGCCGCCAGGGCGGTCGTTCCTTTAGCGGTACACCGGGTAGAGGCCGTTTCTGGGAGAATATCGATTTTGATGCACAATCAACTGAAGGCATCCTCACTCTGAGCTCTTACGAACTGGATGCTACTTCCACTCGCCCAGCCAGAGCCAATGAGAGCAATCTGTTCGTGTCGTTCGATGTTACAGCGCCCTGGGCAGGAGAACAGAGCATTAGTGTTGAAGCGACTCTGCAGGCGAGTATTGAGCCCAACAAAGCATTCACCTGGCAAACAGGAGAAGTTGTGGCCGTCGCCGACGATGGCAGCCAGTTGACACTGACACCTGCAGATGCCGTCCAACGCACATTTAACATAGAGCTGTCTGGACACGACGGTGTGATTACACGGCAATGGGCCGATGGATTCGAAATTTTCTGTGGTTTCACAGATATCGAGCTGTGCGGCAATTTCTGATTACCTTGGAATTACCTCTAGTTAGTGCCCATCCTGAAATCTCTATGGCGTTTATATAGAAGTAAATATATGTTGATATAACAAAAAAAGTTCTAGAGTTTATTATGTTGGAGTTGCAACACAACATCATAATAACCAGGAGAATTAACGATGTGATGGACCCAAACACTATTGGCAACATTGTTACCACCATCGCCGCTCTCAGTTCAGGTCTATTCTTTGCGCAGAGTAAAGTGACAGGATATTTCGGTGAAAAGGTGAACAGAATACTAGTCTTACTGTGTTAGGAAATTAAGTGGTCCATTCTTTCTTTGGTAGTTTAGACAGTACCCAGCGATTCTCAGACTCGTTCGCCTTGTCGAGTGTAGTCGTCGACGTCAAACCTACCGAGCGACGCCTTCACTTTCAGGTCGTCGTCAAGTTCCCATTCCTCCCAGCCTCGCACTTTCAGCAGATTTCCAGTCTTGGCATCGTGACCAGTGAAAGTCCATACGAAGATTGCATGCGATCCTGCGTAGCGGATCTCATCGCAGACGAGCGATAGATCGGGGACGTCAGCATAAAAGCCTTTGGCCATCTCGACGATGCCAGTGATAGATATTACTATTTCCAAACGTATTGAAAATGCAGACTTGGGAATAGAGCTAGATGCTACCCACATGCCCGCAGATGTAAGAGCAGCCACACTATGAGTGGAGGGATTTTCAGTTCGATGGCACTCAGCACAATACAACCTGAAGTTTGAAACTACAGACAAGTTGCGTGTGAAATCTAACCACTGAATTATTTATCGCATTTCGCTGTCGCTACTATATCGAGATATTTTGATATCTGCGACTTGTTTTTCTATCACTAGTTACTTGCTTCCACCTGCATGCGAACCATATCGATCAACTGTTCGGCACCAAACTCAGACAGTGGCCGGCCGTCGACAAAAAACGTTGGTGTCTGCCGCACGCCGACTGTCTCCACATCAAGCGCATCTTGTGCACGTACGTTGTCTATTGCGGGCGTACTCATCTGCTCACGCGCCTTATCAATGTCAAGGCCTGCGTTTGCCGCAGCCGCCCAGGCGACATATAGCCTTGCACCGGAATGATCGGCCCAGCGTGGTTGCGTACCCTAGCAGCGCCTCAAGCACTGGCTCGAACAAACCCTGTAGACGAGCGGTCTCGAGTATGCGTACAGCGATGTCCGAGCCGTCATGAAAAGTTGCATAGCGCATGACAATTCGTACTTGCTCAGGATAGCGTTCACGAATCTCAGCAAGCACTGGATGCATGGCTCTGCATGCTTCACAAGCAGGATCGAAGAACTCGACTATCGTGACCGGTGCGTCCTGAGGTCCGAAACATTTGTCTTGAGCCGACGTGCCCATGATCTCAGTCGTTCAAACATTACAGGTACCTGCGCACCTGTGCCTTGTAAGCTACATAGGCCCGCCCGTACTGCTTTTCCAACCACGGCTCTGGCCATAGGATTGCGGTGGCCAGATCCTGCAACCTGGATGAACCATCGACCAGCCTATGGCATCGTTGCCACAGTGCCAGTCTTGTTAGGCTTGAGTCCGAACTGGTCAGAATATCTGATGGCTGCAAAGGGGCTGGAGTAGTGAGCGGTTGTTATGTTTTAGCTTCACTGGCTGATCACAAGTATTGTGAAAATCAACATTAATTAGCAGTGCTGAGCAGCTTGCCATGTCTGCCTATAATCCCAATTTTTGGCTTAAATTCAACAGTCCAAGCTCACTTGAACTTCCAGGTTAGTCTAACGACCCTTTAAGCAGAAGTAGGACATACGTATACGAGGGACGTGAACATGGTCCGTAACTAGATCGCACGACCTATCGAGCTTCACGCGGCACGCGTCGCTTTTGCTCAGCAAATGGGTATGGACGTTATGATAACGTGAGTCGGTTCGTTTGCTCTCAATGGAAAAACCATGGACATGAACCAAATCGACGAATTTGTGCGAATCGGAATCATCTGAATATGGAAAATCCAAAACGCCCGGATGATTGCGGAAACTTTTTACATTCAAGACGTATAAGCTCGGATACTCGACTTCAACGTCGGTACTCTGACGTCTGGAGAAATACGCTTATAGGACACGGTCGTTGTAGCCCCCAACGAACAGGTGTGCCTAGATGACAGAGTCACTACTAGCGAATGAGTCCCTAGTCCGGATCGCCTTCTTTCTCGGCGTTCTGGTGATCATGGTGGCTTGGGAAGTGGCGACCCCACGCCGCCGTTGTGAGATCCCGCGCCTCCTACGCTGGACCAATAACCTCGGCATTGTAGTGATCGATACGATCGTCGTACGTTTGACGTTCCCGATCGTGGCTGTGGGTTTGGCACTCTTTACCGAAGAGCGTGGCTGGGGGCTGTTCAACGTGTTGGAGGCGCCCACCTTGATCGCCATCGTGGCGTCTCTGCTAGTGCTCGACCTTGTGATCTATCTCCAGCATGTGATGTTCCATGCAGTACCGGCCCTATGGCGTTTACACCGCATGCACCATGCCGACTTAGGATTTGATGTCACGACGGGTTTGCGCTTCCACCCTGTGGAAATCCTGCTATCGATGGGTATCAAGCTCGTCGTCGTCGCGGCGCTCGGCCCGCCTGCTATTGCCGTTCTGATCTTTGAAATTCTGTTGAATGCAAGCTCGATGTTCAACCACGGTAATGTGCGCATCCCGCTCGGTATCGACCGCATGCTCCGGTGGGTCGTAGTCACGCCGGACATGCACCGCGTCCACCACTCGATCCACCCGAATGAGACCAACAGCAATTTCGGCTTCAACTTACCTTGGTGGGATCGATTGCTCGGAACCTACCGTGCTCAGCCAAGAGAAGGCCACGAGGCCATGATCATCGGGATAGGGCAGTTCCGCACGCCTCGCGATCTATGGCTCGATCGTATGCTGACCCAGCCCATACGAGGGCAGACAAGCAGCTACTCCATCAATCGGGAGGATGACGCGACGTGAGTCGGAGCCACCCCATCTCCCGTCTGCTCGTCTTTACCAATATTTCCGAAGGGATTCTTTGAGTCGGATTCGACTGCGATCAGATCGATCAGGCAGTACTCGATGCATGGTTAAATTGGCTATAAATATGCCCGAATTGTGTGGGTAATTGCTGGAAAGGTTTGGATTGACAATGCAAGTGTGGTATATCTATGATCGACTAGTTGAGGTCGAATCGTGTCTTCTTCAGTACTTCAGAATCTGACAGTCCGCTCATACGTTGCATGCGCTCTTACAAGCGCCGCCAGTCAGCGAACGTCTTTATCTGAAATCTCCGGGCTATTTTCTTAGTATACCTTTCTGTTCGATCGAGGCTCTAGATCCAATGTCTAGACTTGATCAAATTGTGCCGACAAGATCAAGGTAGGCGTGTGGCGCTGCGTTCATAGTGCGTGAGTGCTTAGGCAAAGATTAGTAGATATAGCTTCATAAAAAGCTCACTCATTAGTTGCTTAGTGTCCTGTTCGACTAATGGGGGTCCTGGTGAGATTCGTATAAAAATAGGACATCTGCCTAAATGTAGCCTCAAGGTTGCTAGGGCAGTTTGAGTTCCACGGGTATAGTATCTCCAGGCGGAGTCGTTCGATAGGCACCGAATCGTTTGAGATTACGGGTCAGGTAAGGACAAAGACGTGCTAGTTCTTCATTGGACACAGACCGGCCTTCTGCATGTAAGTCATGCAAGTGCCCTGGTTTGATCAGCCACGTGTTGCAACATGACCGCGTTGGGTACTAATTGGTTATAAACCGTTATTTGTTCCGCTACATGTCGATACTCGATACCTGCGACTCGTTGATAGTGGACATGGTATTGCGCATTCAGGTTGTTGGTGTAAGTTGCTATCAAGCTACCATCGGCAGCTGCTGATTCTCCAGAACCCCAACATGAAGGTAAATCATATTTTGCGTATTGATCGATAATGTCGGTACATGCAGCCTGGAGCTCTGTTACGCCTACATGCCGCCGGTTTACAAAACGGAGCTGCTTAGGTGATATGTCACAGGCGAAATGGCGTGCTGCCTGAGTGGGGCCCAGCCCACATCCATAGGTAGACGCAGTGAGAACTGATCGGGCGGCAGGTCTGTCAATCTGAGATCGGGTACAAGCAGGTAGTCTGAAATGCCCGCTCCAGCCGGTCAATTGGTCGGCATGATACAGCGCTTCTAGAACATCACGTTGTGGCAAGTGGCGCTCAAGACTTTCCTCTAGCTTTTGCAGCATTGTATTTAACGATTTTGGTTTGTTCGTGGCGAAGATTCTGCTGAATAATGCGCTGTTGTCAAAGAATATCCATTGCAGAAAATTGTTGAATGCTTAGCTCTTACACATTGCCGCGTTGACTGTCTCACGCATCTCGATATTCTGAATGTACTCCAGTAAATACTGTGTACGAGCAACTCGACCGAGCTCCCGAAATGCGAAGAACAAGTTATTGCGTAATTTTCAAATTGATAGGAGCGACATTGCACTAAACCGATTCAGTAAGGGTTGGCAGAATCCCTTGGCAAGCTTGTAGTCAATGTCTCTAGGGGGGGGGATCTATTCCTAGTTCTCACACAGTCTCTGCTAATTTTGGAATTTCGCTACCCCGTCAATATCCTCATCAATGCGAACATCCAACGCGACGTCAAATACACCTCCTTTATTGAGCCGAAATGCGAGTAGAACGCTCCCAATGTGACGCCAGCGGCGTTGGCCAGTCCGTCCACGCTAATGCCAGCGTAGCCATGTATTTGAAAACTTTGGCCAGCTGCTTCGACGACTTTTCGTTTGATCTCTTCTTTACCTACAGCTTTGTACCGCATGGGATTCTTCCTTCTAATATAGAGAACGTTATATATATATTGACAGATAGCGAACGTTATATAATACTCGTCACATAACGATCTCTATATACCGATCGTTATAAATAATCATTTGGCTATCAAAGGACATAATCATGCCA
Organism: Granulosicoccus sp.; assembly: GCA_047634635.1. Taxonomy (GTDB): domain Bacteria; phylum Pseudomonadota; class Gammaproteobacteria; order Granulosicoccales; family Granulosicoccaceae; genus Granulosicoccus. The sequence continues at coordinate 56,595 of JBLIIE010000009.1, forward strand.
TTAGCACTGACATTTACTGAAGGCGCATTACCAAAAGGCGCGGAAAAAGAGGCTGGAAGACGTATCACTGATGCATTTCTGAAGTGGCACGATTTGACAGGTAACAAGGTCATGACCCCGAATGTAACCAATCACATTCATGTTCTGCCCAAGGACAGCACCTTATCGGGTGGTGAGCCTTTTCTTGGCGCATGGATTGAAACCAGAACACCCAGCTTCGCTCTCAGCTCCCGAGGAGTTCAGGAGGGATTCTTCAAAGACGCGACCGACATCGTTGAGGAGCTCTCTGGCGGCAAGTTGCCACGAGAGCACATCTATTCCAATGCCGTGCATACCGTGGACGGCACCTGGAATATGGATGGACGTGCCATGACCAATGAGCAGTTAGGCGAAGCCATTGCCAAAGGCTGAGTCACGGCATCTTTAGAAAAGTACATTTCAGAGTGCTTGCATTAACAACAAACCTATCAATTTAAAGAAATTGAGGAAATCATCATGTTCAAGAAAACTACATTCGTAATACTGACATCAATAGTAGCCTTCGGCGCTCATGCGCCAAGGGTCGTTGCTGAAGGATACAGCTGCATCCCGATAGGCGGCGTGGCTATACCCAATTTCTTTGCTGAAGGAGAGGGTAAACCCATCATTATCTCAGCAGCCTTGACCGGCAGTGTGAACAATGCGGCGGGAAAGATCACGGCGCAAAGGGAAACTGATTCAGGGCTTGAGATGGATATGGAGCACTATTTCGGCGTAGATGATGGCGGTGCCTTTCAGACTAAGGATCTCGGTGTTCTTACCGCCATTCCCGGTAAGCCGGGCCGGTATATGATCGAGATAACCTACGATATTCAGGAAGATGTAACACGCGGTACGATGAAGGGCTTTAAGGGCCAGTTCAAAAGCTATGGACTTGTCGATCTGCGTGACCCTAACGACATGGTAGGTCTCGTTCGTTATACCGGAGAAATTTGCAAATAGTGCACTGTCACTAGGAAAACCCGCGGGCAGTATTCTCGCTGCCCGCTGTCTTTTTACAGCAATCAATGTGAGTTAAACTAATGAACAACGTTTTCAATGCGCTACTCTTACCTTCGCGTATTCTTTATCTAATGATCCGCGTCAGTGATCTTGAACGTTCCTTGACGTACTATAAACCCGTCGGCTATCCGTTCCAGCGCCTGTTGCCACCGAGATTGTAAATAGCACAACAAATACAAACGTTGATAGCCTACAGACAGACGCTTGATATAGGCGCCGTAGTAAGTGACTTTCTCAGCAAAGTGATGTTGATTTTTCAACGAGATTGATAGCTTGCTGACAACTCGGTTGACTTCCAGTATCGAGGTTCGGATAGGGTGATGTACGGCAAGTTCTTTTTGCAGTTCACTACTTGTAAAGCTTCTCGCTGATTGACGCAATCGCTGTAGAGTCAGTGAGTCTTTGTCGTCAACGAGCTCTGATAACCATTCAGCCAGTTCAACTTAATTAAGATCTTCGACTTGTTGGATGAGCCCGCGATTGGTCATGCCAACGGCACCGCTAACGATGTCTTGCAGAACCGTATATCCTGGGGCGCTAATTTTCTGTGCCGATAGGTACTCTATGGCCCTATCAAATAGCGATCTCGGGTGCAAGGTCTTTTGCTAGAGCGGCACTGTGACGGTCGTTTTCCCAGCGTTGATGGTTGGTGATTTTGTAAATGCGTTGATAAATTCGAACGCGAGTTTTCTGAGTGAGATTAAATGGACGTAGGCCTGAACCGGGAAAGATTTCTGAGCATACATATTTGATGTCCTGCTTAATCTGATGGTAGCCAGGGCTCAGCGTAATGGGTTTAACTTTGAAGTATCCCAACAGCACAACGAACATGCAGCGTTGATCACGTCGACGAATTTTGTGGGCGATCGCCAATTCTTGATCGTTGAGTGTGAAGAAGAAACGTTGGTCGTTATGGTTAAGTCCTGGTGGTCCGAACAGATCGGCGATTTCCGCTTCAGTTAATATCTTGAGTCATTTTTCGGTAGCCATATTCGTTGCCTAAAGGCAGCGATTCTAGCCAAATTACCTCGAAATAGAGGGAGATCAAAAAGTAACCCCCTCTGGAAACGTGGACAGGGCAAGGGATCCAGCGGTTTTGGTCCGTTTGCGAGGGAAAAACTCTAGTACCCCGTTAGAGTTGATCTGAATTTTTGGCGAGGGTTTTAGTGTGCCAGGCACAATCTTAGATCAGGATGTTGACTCTTGAAAGTTGTGATATTGTTCTCGGGCCTGGTGGAGCAAACCACTTTACAACTTGAGGTTGATATTTTGAACGATTCTACGCGTCAGTGCGTGGGACTACGCCCTAGTGGGCGGCCCAAAGACGCACGTTTTTCTTCTGGTCCCTGTCGAAAGCATCCAGGTTGGTCATTGTCCAACCTAAGTACAGAGCATCTGGGGCGCAGTCATCGCGCCAGTAGTCCAAAGGCCAGACTTGCTGATGCTATTTCACGCTCATCGAAATTATTAGGCCTTCCTAAAGAATGGCGTGTGGGCATTGTTCCAGCCTCTGATACCGGTGCTTTTGAAATGGCAATGTGGTCGTTATTGGGCCCTCGTGCGGTGGACGTGCTTGTTTGGGAAAGTTTTTCCAGTGACTGGGCTAAAGATCTGGCAGCGCTAGCAGTAGATCCGCTGAATGTCCATCAGGCTGATTACGGCGAACTCCCAAAACTCGATGCTGTCAAAGCGGATAACGACGTCGTGATGGTGTTCAACGGAACCACGAGCGGTGTTAGATTGCCTAATCTTGATTGGATTGATCGAGATCGAGATGGTTTGGTGTTGTGTGATGCCACATCAGCTGCTTACGCGATGGATATTGATTACAGCCGTGTGGATGTATTGACTTGGTCGTGGCAGAAAGCATTAGGCGGGGAGGCTGCCCATGGCATGCTTGCGCTCAGTCCTCGTGCGGTTGAAAGGTTAGAAACCATGCCACCACAGCGGGCTTTGCCTAAGGTATTTACGCTAACGAAACAAGGCAAATTGATTGAAGGCATTTTCAAGGGGGCGACAATCAACACGCCCAGTATGCTGGCAGTAGAAGACCTGCATTCAGCATTGGATTGGGCTGATCAGATTGGTGGCCTGGCTGCTTTACAGCAACGTAGTAATGCGAACTTTCAGGCGCTCGATACCTGGGTACAAAAAACGGATTGGGTTGACTGGCTAGCTACTGATCCTGCCACACGATCCTCTACATCAATGTGTTTGAAAATAACCGATGAGGCGTTTACGTCTCTAGACACGGATACGCAACAGGGGTGGATCAAAACTATGGTGGGGTGGTTAGCGGAGGAGTCTGTGGCTTATGACATTGCTAACTATCGTAGTGCACCACCTGGATTTAGGATTTGGGGTGGTGCGACAGTTGATGCCACTGATATCGAAGCACTGACGCCTTGGCTGGATTGGGCTTACCAGGGTGTTTGTGAACAACTTAACAATGGGAATGTAACCACATGACTA
>JBLIIE010000010.1:0-56891 GCA_047634635.1 Granulosicoccus sp.
TTATGGATAAATACCAGAATTATTTTGAGTGGGTAAGACCTACAGCAAGCCCCGTGGGCTTCGTTCGATTCAAAGGCCCTCTCTCATCCAATGAGCTTGGCGAAACGTTGGCCAAAGAAGGGATATCGATAAAACCGACCTACTGTTTTACCGACGATGTCACCGACTATCAGGACTACTTCCGAATTGGCTATGGTGAGAAAGTCATGCCAACAAGATTGGATGCCCTCATCCGTTTTGTTGAGAAACACAAAGATACCTGGTAAAACTCATACGCTTTTTTGTGAAATCACTGTTTCACTAAGAATCAGATCCAGCGTTCCAAGAAGCATCTCAACATCATCTTCCCCAATTGACAATGGCGGTCTTACTTTTAGGACGTTATTGTCAGGACCTTCCAGGCCAGCAAGAATTCTATGCTCTCGCAGGCGATTGACAACGTACGCCGCAATCTCGGTAGCAGGCGTTCTTTGCTCCTGATCAGTAACGAATGCAACACCAATAAAAAGACCTATCCCTCTGACATCACCGATAACTGAATGCTTTTTCTTCAACAGAGCAAGGCCCTCAAGAGCCTGCTTACCCACTTGAAGTGCATTTAGCTGCAAAGCTTCATCGTCGACAATATCCAGTACTTCTTTAGCAACCATGCACGATAGAGTTGACCCACCGAATGTGGAGAAAAACTCAGGCCCCTGTGCAAAGCTGTCTGCAATTTCTTGGGTCGTGACCACTACTCCAATGGGATGGCCATTGCCGATCGGTTTACCTAAAACAACAATGTCGGGTAAGACCTTTTGTTGTTCGAAAGCAAAATAGTATTCACCCAGGCGACCCAAACCAGTTTGCACTTCATCTGCGATGCAAACGCCGCCAGCAGCACGAATTTTACGATACACGCGTTCCAGATACCCGTCAGGCGGGACAATCTGCCCTCCTACGCTTGGAAATGTCTCTGCAATAAAGCCAGCTAGTATTCCACCAGCCTCATTAATTTTTTCGATTGCATCATCTACCTGATCTGCATAAACCTGAGAGCAGTCAGCTTCAGGTTGGCGAAATTTACCGCCGTAGACATCAGGTATATCCACTAATTGCACCCAATCAGGCTTACCGACACCACCAGGGGCGTTGAACTTGTATGCAGAAATATCAATAGCCCCAGTCGTGTTGCCATGGTAGCCATGATCCGGCGTAACCATATCTTTGCCGCCGCTGTGCGCACGCGATAACCGCAGCGCTAATTCATTAGCTTCAGAGCCAGAATTGACAAAATAACAGACACACAAATGCTCAGGCGTTTTGGACGTTATCTTGCGCGCTAATGCTGATTGAGCCGGATGCAAATAACGCGTGTTGGAATTAAGCCGTTTCAATTGCTCGCTGACCAAGGCTTGCAGCCGCGGGTGTGCATGACCGACATGCGGAACGTTGTTATAGGCATCTAGATATGGCCTACCCCATTGATCAAACAGATAATGCTTCCAGCCACGCAATAACATGACAGGCTTTGAATAGCTTAATTTCAGGTTGGATCCAAAATCTTCCCGACGCTGCTGCAGAACCACAGTTTCGTCAACCGATGTAAAGCCAACTTTCTCATTGGGTAGGTTCAACAGCACAGCAGGGTTAGGACACATTGCATTCCAAAACTTCAGGTCGTCCGGGTTCGCAACTCCAGGCCAATCTGTGCCAAGACCCCCAATGCCCATTGCCAGTTGCAGATGTAGATGGGGTGTCCAGCCACCATTGTGTTCTTGGGTACCGAGCTCCGCAAAAACGTCACCCGCCTTGAGTTTCTGTCCTTGTTGTAGCTTCTTGCAGACTTCAGGGTTTAGATGCCCATAGAGACTGTAAAAGCTGTCTCCCGAGGGTGTCATATGTTCAAGAACAACCATCCCTCCATAATCTAACGAAGTTTGCCGATTTTCTATGACACAAACCACTCCATCCAGAGGGGCATGAATCTGGGTTGCCGCAGGTGCGAACACATCAACACCGAGATGGACAGTACGACGGTTACTGGCTTTCCATGGACCTTGGCGAAAAGCACTGTCGGTATAGACTAACCTCGGTTCGTTATAATATCCCAGCCATACTTCAGTGGTGTCAGTGGCATCATGGCCTAGTGATCTAGCTTCAGATGACAGTAGATTAAACGGATTCTGCGGCATACTACATCCCTCTACCGAGAGAGATCGACATGGGGCACCATCTACTTCCACTCCAATAATCGCCGCGCACGCGCCACTAGAGAGCTGCGCCAAGTAGTCTCCCACTCTGGTTGCAGATTCGGATACCGCCAAACCACAGGCGACCCGCAATCTTGCCGTTACCAGTGAATGAGCCACCACAGAACTCTCAATAAGTCGCCAAGCGGGTCCTTGAGAAATAGTCACGTAGGGATCATCCGGGTTTGTTAGCGCTTCAATAGTCGAATTGACAACGCTTACTGCCAATCGACATCGTAGCAACGGGTAGATAAGAGCAATTTCGTTTGCCGACAAAGGCAATACAGCATGATAAGCCGCAACAAGAGCACTTAACGCCGCCTCTGGTTGAGGGTGATCCAGCATGATGTAAGCACCTGCGATAGCAAGTTCGCAGACTCGTGGTGCAGCACACATATCACCAAAATCTACAATTCCGGAAATTATTGGCTCAGCGATAAGCTCTGCATTGGCTAACAGGTTGAAGTCATTAATATCGTTATGGATAGCGAATGATGGCAGTGCCTGTACAGACTCTAGGTGTTCTGCATAATCCAACATGATAGAGCTCAACAGGTCTCGCCTATGCGAGTCACTAATAACGCTCAGCTGGTCGTTAATCCACGATGCCTGCAGTAAATTCCATTTAAAATCACGCTGTAAGGAGGCGTGTTCAAACCCATCCAGTGCAGAATGCAAATGCGCTATTGAACTACCCAGATGACTAACCAGATGGTGGGACTTCGGCATGAAACTAGCGTAGGTGACCCCCTCAAGGAATGATAAGACCCAAACAAGTCGTTCATTGCCCTCTTCATCCATCAGGGTTTCAACATCCCGTCCCACCATCGATTGAACGACTAAAGGCACATTAGCTGAGGTGGCGCTGGCGTGAATATGCTTCAGAGCTTCGCATTGCATCTCCACCAGGCCAATATCACAGGCTGGCCTCATTATTTTTACCAGATAGCGGGTACCGTCCACGCCTTCTGCTTTGATGTTGAGATCGAATTCTCCATCTAACGCACTCAGTTCAGCCTTGATGCCCCAAGACTGGTATAAACCTTCTATCCAATGCTCAATCATTTTCTAATTACTGGTTCATTTCCCGTACCGCCTATGATAACGCCTAGTGGCACATTCAACGGTTAATCAGGGCGAGTAATTTTTTAAAAAACTCACTGCTTGCATCGGCCAGAACGTAGAGCTCGTCAAAGTGGTCTACGTTGGGGACTATGTAGGCACCTACCCGGCGATCAGCGCTTTGGTAGTCATCTAATTAGATGGTCATCTGGCGATGAAACTCCAATGTCTCAGCACCACCCACCACCAATTGTGGCGCGTTAGTGATGGGCGGGTGCTGAGTAGTCATTGGGCTTTGTTCGTAAGCTTCTTGTGGGTCCATGTGCAAACTGGCATTAAGTGCCTCTGTCAGTCGTACCGGCTCTAAGTAATTCAGAGGCGAAATAGGTATTCCAGCTTTGACTAAATCTGCGGGTAACGCTGAATCAAAGACAGGCCAATGGGTGGTCATCATCATCTGGGTAATGTGGCCTCCAGCCGAATGGCCCATCACGGTTATTTGATTTCGGTTTATGCCCAACGCGTTGGCCTCTAGCCATAAAAAGCAAATCGCCTCTCGTGCGTCCTCGCTAATGCGAGTGATGGTCACCGTTGGGCAAAGATCGTAGCCGAGAATAACAACGTTCACCCCTGCATCGTTAAACGGTGATACCAGAAAACTGTAGATGGATTTATCTCCACGCTGCCAGTAGCCACAGTGAACGTAAACTAAGGTTGGGGCATTAGTCAAGTGTTTGTCGCTCACCGTCACCGTAGCGTATGTTCAGGTTTACAGTAAGCATTTCACGCGCGGCGGTGCTTCTTTTCAGCCAATCAGGGATGACCGTGATTTCGTGATCGGGTCTACCAGCTCGCAAATTATATCCAGCATTGAATTGTTCAGGCGAAAAACAGGTGTGAAATGTCAGTGCGTTATTCACGATTTACGTCCCTATGTTCATTGCTAAAGTTGTCTTTCTGATGAGCATGCTTTTTCCAACGCTTGCTATTCATTGGGGTCTTTACCAAAAAACCGTATTACATGTTTTGATGAGTAGCCGGTCGCAAATCCGCTCATACCATACCTCTAGATGTGGCGACGACGGACGCTCTACTTCTGCACTGAAGAAACGATAAGCGACGCACCCCAGAGGGATATCGCCCCAACCTTCCTCTCCAGCCAATGTGAACGTTGGAGGTGCATTAGACATTAACCACACTGGTGGATGTTGGTCTTGGTAAGGTAATGTATCGGTAGCTCACATCGTGCTCGTTAACGTTGACCTACAGATTAATCAGAAGAGCTAACATATTTATATATCAAAGAAAAAAAGCCTTGGAACAGTATCAACATTCAACGACCCTAAGCATCTGGACAGTGAAATTAGAGAGATACGAAAGGCTCGCAATTTCACGTCGAAGCAACTGAGCGAGCTAATTAATTGCTCGACTGCCTACCTCAGTCGCATCGAACTAGGAACAGCGAAAATATCTGTGACACTACTCAAAGAAATAAGTACAGCTCTGGAGGTGGACGTACAGTGGTTTTCCTCCAAAGTGTCTGGAGAAGGCCCGCTAGAACAACGGCATGTAGTACGATAGGGAAACCGCCTGCCTTTGAGCGAGATGTATACCCGAACCGTGCAAGAACAGTATGTTTTTGAGGGTGAACAACACAGCCTAATCTTCACTGGCGAGGTCGAATTGCAGCTCGCAGATGAATTAATAATCTTGCGTGCTGGGGATAGTTTTTCGTACCCCTCAGTCATCGCTCATCGCTTTAGAAACCAAAAAATAGAGAAGCCCAAATGGTATGGGGCATGTCTCCTGTGAGAATAAGTTGGTGATTCTTTTTTAGTCTATCCGGTATTTGTTTCAATCAGTGGCGGAGAGAACGCAGTTATCGATGGCAGTTCCCCACTAAAGCACTCAACCTGGACAAGACAACTGTGCGCTGTAGGTCCTTGGGCTAACTTAGATGTACCCTTATCAAGGGTAAGCAAATTCGGATTTCCGTGCACGCACAAAAACGTGCCATCCTCTTGAGTGATCAAATCCATCCAGGCACCGGTACTCATTTGCAAAACGCCTTGCCTTATATCATCACTGATAACGGCTGCGGCCAGACAGGCGCCACGTTTGTTAAAAAGCCGCACAACATCCCCTGCCTCAATATGTCGCGCTCTGGCATCGACTGTATTGATCATTACTGGCTCGCGTTCTTTTATCTTACTAGCACGACTAACGCTTCCATGATCAAGTTGCGAGTGAAGTTTATTTCGAGGCTGACTGGAAATAAGATGCAACGGGTAGTCTTTGTTGGCAGAGCCAAGCCACTCTTGTGGTTCATACCAACAGGGATGTCCAACACAATCGTCGTATTTAAAGCTCGCAATAGTTGACGAGAATAGCTCTATCTTGCCACTGGGTGTTGACAGAGCATGCTTAACAGGATCATGCCTAAATCCAGAGAAAATAACGTTAGGTTCAACAGGTGCTTTAAGCTTATGCCATCTCTTTTCTCTAAGCTCAGCGAGTGTAGGAAGCTGCTCACCGCAATGCCCTACCGATTCCATACTGCCTTCATAGAGCCATTGTTGCCATTGCTCGGATGTCCTGTTTTCAGTGAATAATTCACCGACGCCCATCTGTCGTGCAATACCTGAAAAAATATCATAGTCATCCTTTGCTTGGGCGTATGGAGACATAACTTGCTCCATTGCGATCAAATAAGGGTCACGCGGTCCCATGGCAATGTCGGTTCGCTCCAATGTGGTGGTACAAGGGAGTACGATGTCTGCGTGTTTAGTTAACGCATTCCAACACCAGTCGTGAGCTATGACTGTCTCAGGTTTTTGCCAAGCCCTAAGCAATCGGCCCAGATCCTGATGATGATGAAACGGATTGCCTCCAGCCCAGTAAATCAATTTAATATCGGGATAAGTACCAGTCTCTCCGTTGTAATTAAATTGTTCACCCGCTTGTAAAAGCATATCGCTAATACGAGCCACAGGTATGTAGCCGTTGACCGGGTTTTTACCTTGTGGAAACGCTGTATAGGGAACAACTGGTTTTTCCAAACCAACGCCATTGGTAGCCGCATAACCAAAGGTAATCCCAGCGCCCGGTAATCCAATCTGCCCCAACATGGCTGCTACTGCAATAGCAGCCCAGTAAGGTTGCTCACCGTGATCCTGACGTGTCAGCGACCAAGACACTGAAACCATAGTTCTAGAGGAAGCCATTTTCCTTGCTAGCAGTATGATTTGCATGGCAGGGATTTCGGTCACAGTCGCAGCCCATTGCGCAGACTTTTCGATACCGTCAGTACGTCCCATGACGTACTCTTCGAATTCATTAAAACCGACTGTGTAGCGATCTAGGAAATCACTATCGAATAAATTTTCGCTAACGAGGGTATGTGCGATGGCCAGCAGCAGCGCCACGTCTGTAGAGGGGCGTGGAGCTAGCCACTGCGCGTTTAGCTCGTCGATGACGTCCGTCTTCATCGGAGAGACATTAACGAACTCTACACCGGCTTTTGCCGCTTGTAGAAGAGCTTCGCGCGTGCGGTGTCGGCCCAGTCCACCAGAGGAAATTTGACTGTTGCTTATCGGCATGCCTCCAAAGGCCACTAACAATTCCGAATGATCAATAACAGACTGCCAGGAAGTTTGTTGATACATCAGCGATTTAAATGCACCCAGGACATGAGGCACAACAACCTCGCCAGCAGCCAGACTATAGGAGTTAACCGACTTGATATAACCGCCTATGCAGTTTAAAAATCGATGAAGCTGACTTTGCGCATGATGAAATCGACCGGCGCTTGCCCACCCATATGAACCACCGTAAATACTCTCATTACTATGATGTTTGCGCACACGCTCTAGCTCACGCGCGACGAGATCGTAGGCCTCATCCCAACTGATCTTTATAAACGAATCATGTCCACGCTTATCCGTGGCCGCACCTGGTCCATGCTGGTACCAGCTTTTGCGTACCATCGGATCTGTAATTCGGGTGGGGCCGTCTAGAACGTCTAGTATTCCGCTGCCAATAGGAGACGGATCGACATCTTCTTCAAAGCCATAAAATTCAGTAGGTTTTCCGTCGCGAGATTCTACTCTGTACGTTCCCCAATGACTGCTTGTCAGCGGAAGTTCCGAGCGCTTTTTATCAACTGTCATAACTTACGTTCCCCCCCATTCGGCAAACACTATAGATGCGCATCATAGACAGTATTTTATCGACTGTTGCTAGTCATTGCTATAAGACATAGAGACTAATGCGGCATCGCAACCTGTCAAGGGATGCTAGGTAATTCCGATGACGCATTTATCTGATGCGGTTCCTCAGTCCAGTATTGCGCCTTGCCCTAAAAGGGTCTTGCGCAGTGCATCGATAGATAACGCACTGCCACCATTCTCGGCTACTTGCGCTGCAGCAGCGCCACACGCTTGTCCAGTGGCAAATGCTGTCCCCATCACCCGAATGGCGGCCCCACCCAGCCTATCCCCATCAGCCAAACGTCCTGCAGCGAAAAGGTTGGTGGTGTTGCGGCTCATCAGGCAAGACATCGGAATCTGATAAGCGTCTCCTTCAGGTGGAAGATCCAAGGTGCTTTTGTAATCTTTGCGGCTATGCCATTCTGCACCCCAAGCCCCCAACGCAATACAATCGTTGAACTTACGACGCTCTATCACATCAGCCCAAAGGAACATCCGCTTTGATTCCAGATGGCGTGATTCACGAGTTCCGAATTCCGGCCCAGTCGACACCAGATAAGCGCCTTCACAGCCCGGTATGGTGCGGATCGCATCCAGATAAAGCCATGCTTGCCGTCGTCCATCCTGTTCCGCCGCTGTCATTGAGGCAGCATCACGTGGGTCGTAATCCGCCGACGCAAGATAACAGACCAGATCGTGCGAAAATGGCAGCCTTGGCGCCACACTTCTGTCCTTGGTCAAGTGCCCGCTATCCGCCCCAAGCCGCTTAACAGCTGACGCAATATCAAGAATGCCAACGTCCACATCAGCTGGGATTCCGCCAAAACGGGTGCTTAGAGTGCCCAGATTGACATGCCCACTATTGCCGTAGCGGGTGTCAGCCCCGCTCTGGACAAGCAAATCTCCTTCTCCCGTGCAATCAACAAAAGCGGTTGCCTGATAGGTTTGCTGACCGCCGTGATCGGCCACAGTGACACTGGTGACACAGTCGTCTTGACGAGCAGCGCCTGTGACAAGACTACCCATAATGACATTGACCCCAGCCTGCTGACACAAATTGTCCAGTACCAACTTGACAGTCTCAGGATCGAACACGACATAGACACCCCGGTGGCGGTGCGGGCCGGTAACTGCGTTTCGGCGAGTCAGCTCCGACAACACCCGAGCGGCAACGCCACCCACGACGATCTTGGGCGTGTCCCCCAACGAGTACAGTCCGCAATAGGTAATGACGTTGCGCATCGTCGAGGCACCACCAAGGCAGTTGTATTTCTCAATCAAGAGAGTCCGCGCTCCAGATTCGGCGCTAGCGATGGCTGCGGCCACGCCTGCACTTCCTCCACCAGCGATAATCACGTCGTATATTTTGCAGCTCATCGTTCCAAGTTTCCGTTTGGCCCCGTATTTTTTGCGATGAGCATCACACGCGCCATTTCAGCAAAGTCCTTTCGAGCAGTCCGATTACTCCACTGACCAGGACCCCCATGACGGATAGGATCGCAACCCCGACAAACAGTCTTTCGAGATCGTACAGAGAGCCTGCCTGAAGAATATAAGCACCAATCCCATATTCGGCGCCCAGCATCTCTGCGGCAACCAGAAGAATAATCGCAATGGCCAAACTGATGCGTAGTCCTGAAAGGATGCCCGGCATCGCACCAGGCAACACGATCTTACGTACGATTGACAGCCATGACATCGAATAACTTTGACCCATACGTATCAGGGTTCTATCAACATTGTCCACGGCACCGTAGGTGGCTACAACGGTGGGTGTAAAAGTACCAAAGGCGATCAGGGCGTACTTCGACGTTTCATCAATGCCAAACCAGATAACAAACAACGGCAGCAGAGCTATTTTAGGGATCGGAAAAATAGCTGCAACTAAGGGGACCAGACCGGCTCTTGCCAACGAGAACAAGCCGATAACAATACCGACGCATATGCCGACCGAGCAACCGATCACTGCCCCGACAACCAGACGGGATAGGGACGGTACCAAATGCTTAAACAACATTCCGCTCTGCCACAGTTCAATAAACGTCCAAAACACATCTGATGGGATCGGCATGGTCAAGCTTGTAATAATTCCAGTGCGAGTCAGCACTTCAAGCATTAAGATGAGCGAGACAAATACGATCAGTCCTACCCAACCCCGAGGACGGGGAGCAAAGCCTCCCCCCCTAAAGACAACCGGTTTGAACACATTAGTGTTTGCGCCGGCTTTGCTTATATCAGACACTCAACAGCTCCTGATCTGCGGCCATCGCCTCATCACGCATCAACTGCCATAGTTGCGCCTGTTTACGTTCTAGCTCGACATCGCCTAGGTTGCGTTGTGCCAGTGGTATGTCGATCTCGACAATGTCGCGAATACTTCCTGGTCGACGTGACAGCACCACAATGGAATGGCCCAATCGCACAGCTTCGTTAAGGTTGTGGGTCACGTAAACAGCAGTGAACGGAGCCCGCTCCCACAGCGCTACAAGATCGCCCATGAGCAATTCACGGGTCTGACTGTCTAGTGCGGACAACGGCTCATCCATCAACATGACTGCTGGGTTGACCGCAAGCGCCCGGGCAAGCGCTACTCTCTGTTTCATCCCCCCCGAAAGCTGTTTGGGAAGAGCCTTGCGAAAATCTGATAGCTTCGTTCGCGCCAGCACATCGGAAACAATCGCCTCTGTTTGCGGCGCGTTAAGCTTATGGTCTTCCAAAACAAGTTTAACGTTGCCCTCAACAGTTCGCCACGGTAGCAGGGCGAAATCCTGAAAGACATAAGTCAGTGGGTTCAGGCACCCCTCGGGGGCATCACCAACCTGAAGAATCTGCCCTTGCCGAGGCTGTTCTAGCCCGCCGATCATGCGCAACAGGGTTGATTTTCCACAGCCGGAGGGGCCGACAATACACACGATCTTACCTTCAGGGATATCCAAGTTGATATTACACAGGATTTCAAGATCGCCATAGGAATGGCCTATGTCGTCGAGTTTCAAGTCCATGCTTTGCCTCTTGGATAGATAAAAAAAGGGGTGGCAATCGCCCACCACCCCTGTCAGCTCAGTACTATTTAATAGATTCTATTTTGATTCAACGTAGGAATCATCGACCAGCGTTTCAAAGGTGATGGTGCTATCCACTAGGCCTTCAGACTTAAACCAGTCCAACTGTGCTTGGATGTTGTCGGTATTCATTGCTGCGTTCTTATTGATCCGCATGGCACCATTGCGAATGCTTGGTGCTGCTTTTTCATAGGGACGATCAGCATAGACATATTTATGAACCAGCTTGATCATGTCCTCTGCAGCATCGTCACCCAGCGTTTTGTCAACCAGCGCTGCGTTAAAATCGCCGGCACCCTTAGAAAAAGCTCTAAGAAAGGCTTCAGTTTGGTCGCGTTCATTCGCAGCGTTTTCTGCTGAGGTGAAGACAACTGTTACTTGATAATCTGGAATGTATTCAGAAATTGCGCCGATAATATGCACCGCGCCTGCCCCGTTCAACGGCTTGGCAATATGCGGTACGATCGCCCAAGCATCTACTTGTGACGTCTTCAACGCACCGATAACCGCGCCAACCTTTTGCAGGGGCTTGTATTTGAAAGTGAGACCGTGAGCCTTTGCAACCTGCGATCCGGTGTAGTGAAAGGATGAGCCTGTCTGCGTCAGGGCCCATGTCGCACCTCCCAGCTTGGATGGATCAGTCATGCCCGCCTCGTAAGCCTCCTTTGACACAATAATCTGAGACCCGTCAATGCCCGGCTCTTCTGAAAGTGCCCCACCAATCACCTTGGTTGCGCCCTTCTGCGCCAAAGAAATAAGGCCGCCCGAAATTGCCGTCACCGCATAATCAACATCCTTCGAAGCCACGGCCACAGCCATAGGCTGAGCCGCCTGAAAGAACTTCAGCTCGACATCAAGGCCCTCGTCGGCGAAATACCCGCGTTCCACTGCTACAAAGCTCGCGGCATGGCTAGTAAAACGCAGTGCACCTACATTAATCTTGGTATTTTCGGCCATAACCGGTGTTGCAGCCTGACTTAACAAGCCCAGCCCCAGAACCAATGCGAAGCCTTTCACTACATTACGTCTGTTTTGGTGTTTCATGGTGTCTCTCCTTTAAGTGTCATAGTTTTTCATTTTTTTCTTTTACATGTACGCCGATCTTTAAGTCAATATTGCCTCGGAAAATCCTACTTTGAAAGCTTTGATCACGCAACCAATCCAGCCTAAAACAGATTATGAGGCCTTAGTCATGGGAACAGCACTTCAGTTGCCTTTTGTGCCATCGAGATGAACAATGCACGTTCTTCAACTTCAATGTACACATATTATATTTGTTGACGCTGCATGAAATGAGCAAATATCAATGCCCACGGGCCGATTGAAATACGCAAGGAGAAAGAAATGCAGTTTCATCATGACGGCTTCCAGGCAGGCGATCCGGACATTTACAAGATTGCCAAAGGCCACGAACAACCGACGCTGGATATGCTCGATGAAGTTGATGTTCTGATTGTTGGGTGCGGGCCTGCAGGCCTAACGCTTGCCGCACAATTGGCAGCTTTTCCCCATATCACCACGCGCATCGTTGATCTGAAATCTGGTCCTATGGAAAAAGGACAGGCAGACGGCATATCCTGTCGATCAATGGAGATGTTCCAGGCATTCGGCTTTGCTGAAAAGGTCAAGCGTGAAGCCTGCTGGGTCAATGAAACCAGTTTTTGGAATCCTAACCCTGAAAACCCAAGCGGAATTCACCGCACCGGACGGGTTCAGGATGTTGAAGATGGCCTATCCGAAATGCCGCATGTCATCCTCAATCAGGCGCGGGTGCACGACCGATACCTGGAGGTTATGCGAAATTCGCCAACGCGGCTTGTCCCACTCTACTCAAGGAAATTGGTTGACCTAAGCGTGACAAAAACAGAGGAGACACATCCTGTTGTCGTCACCCTTGAACGAACAGATTCCGCCAACAAGAGGCAGTCCGAGACGGTCCGTGCTCGGTATGTAGTCGGTTGTGATGGTGCACGTAGCGGCGTACGCAATTCCATCGGACGAAAGCTTGTTGGTAACAAGGCCAATCAAGCCTGGGGCGTTATGGATATTTTAGCGCAGACCGATTTCCCTGACATTCGTATGAAGGCCCTGATTAAATCTGCAAGTGAGGGCAGCATCATCTTGATACCACGCGAGGGTGGTCACATGGTTCGAGTCTATATCGAGATGGACAAATTGGCTGAGAACGAACGTGTTTCGACAAGCAATATGAGCATTGAAAAACTGATTGACGCCACAAACCGTGTTCTAAACCCCTATACGATTAACGTGAAAGAGGTTGTCTGGTGGTCCACTTATGAAGTGGGGCATAGCGTAACCGACAAATTTGATGACGTGCTTGCTGAAAACGTCGATTCACAGCTTCCCCGCGTGTTTATAGCGGGAGACGCATGCCATACCCATTCCGCCAAGGCGGGTCAAGGAATGAACGTATCGATGGGTGATACGTTTAATCTGGGCTGGAAATTGATCATGGTTCTTCAGGGGTGCTGCTCTCCCACACTCTTGCACACCTATTCGGCGGAGCGGCAAACGGTTGCTAAGGACTTGATCGACTTCGACCATGAATGGTCCCGGCTCATGGCAGCTCCACCCGAGGCAGGCATGTCTCTGGAGGCGACACCACATTTTCAACGTTATTTCATCGAACATGGCCGCTATACTGCTGGTTTATCGGTCAAATACACTCCCTCGGTGTTAACTGGACAAGCTGACTGGCAGCAGCTTGCCACAGGGTTCGAGGTTGGTACCCGGTTTCATTCTGCTCTGGTCATACGTCTGGCGGATGCCAAACCAGTTCAGCTGGGACATACGGTTAAGGCCGATGCACGCTGGCGACTTTACGCTTTTGCGGGAGCTGGAAACCCAGCATCAAAGCAGTCTGATGTTTGGCGGCTCTGCGAATTCCTTGATACAAGCCGAGACTCTCCACTGCAAATAAATGAACCCAAGGAGTTGGACTCAAACGCAGTCATCGACGTCATGGCTGTTTTTCAACAGTCTCACTGCGACTTGGATATTGGTGCGATGCCAGATTTGCTACTGCCCAAAGTTGGGGCCCTACAGCTGACTGACTATGAAAAAATGTTCTGTGCAGACCTTAAGGCTGGAGATATCTACACCCTGCGTGGGGTAGATCGGGAACGGGGATGCATCGTGATTGTTCGCCCGGATCAGCACGTCGCAAATGTGTTGCCCATTGATGGCTTTGCGGAGCTGAGTGCATTTTTTGAGGGTTTCTTAATCAGACCCAGTTACACCACATGTTAGCTTTTTGTAAAGAGCGAACAATAGCTTATGAGTTATTAACTTGCTGTTTACAGTAAGACTCTTTGATAAAAAATAAGCATAGATTTGCTAAAATCATTACAGACAACAACACGATAAAAGCAGCCTGATACGCTTCAGCCGGATACTGTCGTACACCTGCTTGCATGACACCCTGCCATCGGTTATCGAGCATCAGACCGACGAGTGGTTGTAATAATGCGCCTGACGCTACAATACACATGTTGGTAAATCCAATGGCCGTTGCACTGCCTACAGGCGTATTCCATTCGCGCACAATGCCAAAGCATACCACCACGCAGCTGCCACCTAAACCGTTAACAAAATACAAGGTTCTCAAGGTTGATCTACTTAGTTCTGGAAGCAGAACAATAACACTGAAACTAATCAGACCTACCACCGCACCCGCCAACAATATAGGTTTTCGACGTTGAGTTTTATCGGACAGCCAACCCACGAATGGCGAACCAACCAACCAGCCAAGGAACATGGTCGACGTTAGTAAACTTGCATCACTGGCTGATAGCCCGTAAACCGTCATCAACCATGGAACAGACCACAAACCACCAAACGCTAACATAACCGCCGTCAGGCCAAATCCAATGCCGCCGCATAGCCATGTTTGAGCGTTTGAAAAAACGGGCCAGGCAACCATTGGACGGTCGCTGGAATCGTGGGCTTTGGCAGCCTCTGGTCGACGCGGCACGATTAACCAGGCCAGAACAGACATCAATACAGCCCAAACTGCCAATACATAATAGCTGCCACGCCAGCCAGCCGATTCGACCAACAAACGCAACGGAGCCTGGCCAACCATGGCCCCAGCCATTCCAACAGCCAGCAATATACCCGCAAGCATTGCAAAGCGCGCAGGTTTAAAAAACGTTGTAGCAATCGATAAAGTGCCAACAAATGCGAATGCCACCGAAGCACCTATAAATGCTCGGCTAACGCTGGCAGCAAATACCGTGGGACTAATCGCAAAGCCAAGTGATGCAACAGCGCTAACCACAGCCGATAGAGCCAACAGTTTTCGAGGGCCGTAACGATCAATCAAAACACCTACTGGTATTTGTAACGCCGCGTAGGTATAGAAGTACATACTCGACAAAGCACCAATAGCAGCCCCATTGGCGTTCAAATCGCGCATCAGCTCGCCAGTCATGATACTTGGCGATACTCTGTGGACAAAGGCATAAAGGAAGAATGCTGCACCCAGTATATACGCGGCCAAGACTCGAGAAGAAGACACAGATACGGTCAAGGGAAATTGAGAAGTCATGGTAGCTGCTGTTGGTGCTGATCGATCGACCATATCACGGCTCAAACGGATGACCTTCAAGGTAGGTGATCACTTTGCGCACCGATTCTTCAATGGCATTGCACTCCGCTTCACTGATACTGTGCATCATGTGCTCGACTAGCATAATTTGTGTTTTCACACCTCTTTTAGCCTGTATTTTACCCTTGACGCTTAAGTGAACAAGACGTGTTCGTTTTTCAATTTCATCTGGTTCACGTCTGAGTAAACCTTGTATCTCCATATCAGGTAGGAGCGTAGACAAGTTAGGCCGCCCCACCAATAGCTCGTCCGCCAATTCGGTTGCGTAAGCCCTGGGAAACGAAAGACGGCTGAGCGTACATCATAGCTTGGCAGATCGAGCCCCTGTTCTGACAGAGCATCACCAACGCGTTTGCGGACCAATTGATTAAGTCTGCCTACCGCAACCCAATTCTGGAACCGGGGTAACTGCCAGGGGACTGCATTTTTATCAAAACTCATAAATCACTGTCTCAAATTCGTCTTACGCATCAGCGGTAGCATATTGTTCAATATTGAACAACGTAGAGATCTCTGCCGTTAACAAACCTATACTATCTTTTATCCGTGTATTGTTTTCCTTTGCTAGAAAAATCGCACCAAAAATAACCGGACAAGTTGCTTTTCGACTGTTTTGCACGACGTCAAAGTAGGCAAAAAATCACCTCAGCACCAAGCTATTTTGTCTCGGGCTTACCAGCAATTTACAAAGCGCACGAATCACACAATTTCCTACTACGGTGGAACTATTGAAGCGTTTGTATTCAATCCAACCCTTCAATCTGCTAGTTACAATTTGTAACACCAGAGGTTACTACCAGACACGTGCGGTCCTGACACCCATACACTCGCACTCTACTTGTTGTGTTATCGGTTGGGCGGTTTCTGAAAGTTCGGGTACTTTTATAAGTTCCACGGGGCGCTTGAGTCTCTTTCATAGTGGTGTCATGTACCTTCCATTATTCTGTAATTATTTTGTTTTCACACTGGCAACTGGCGTTTCGATGGCGCTGATATCTATCAAGTTCGAGGGTTGTCCCTGATAACGGTAAAAGCGTTTTCCTTTATTCGCATAGTCTACGACATCGTGGGCCAAACGTTCGCCAACCACGAGGCATTTCAAGACCTCCTCACCGGTGTTAATCATCGTATGGGCTTCCCCCCCTTTTGGATAAGCGATAAAATCTCCCGCACTGACATTATGTTTTTCTTCGCCAATGATAACGGTGCCATTGCCTGATACAACGTAAGTGCATTCATCTTCAAAGTAATGCATGTGGAGCTCGGTAGATTCCTTACCCACCGGGACTTCAATCAAGTGGATGCCGAACCCGGTTAAACCCGTCAAGTCGCCTAAGGATTTATCGACTCTCTGCGCACCCTTATTCAGAAAATGAGACTTTAGTACTCCTTCTTCAGCCTCTATATCCGATTTTTTCAATATTGATGAGCTCATCGAATGACTCCTGTGAGGTTAAATTTCCAAGGTGACAGATCAAGAATTGTACACCCGGTGGCTTTCCACTCTTCGATAATCTTGCTTCCAGACTGACGCATCACCATGGACACCGGGTAAAACGAGAAAGTTTTCCCCAATGCTCTTGAGTTGTTCATCGAGTGGGTTATTGTTCACATCACTGATGCGGATAAATCCGATATATTTTCATTGAGATTAATAAGTTTGGGTAAACAGTTCCGCTCTGGGCCGCAGACCTCCGTAACAGAACCAAAGCAAGCTACTGAGGACGCAAGCCAAATGTTCCTAGCAACTAAACACAATGTACATACTAATGATACAAATGCTTGCGAAATGCGCCAAGTAACTAGAGTAGATCTAGGTTTCGTGTGTGATGATATATTTACTGTTAAAACACAGAATGTCGAATATAGAATATAGAATATAGAATATAGAATACTGCCTATTCCTTGCACATTCCCCTATTTGTTGCGAAATACGACCCAATAAATCCTTCTATGTATTTTTGGATGTTACCGCGACCTAAATCATGCAAAGAATCTGACTTACTCAGGCAGCGCGAGACACTCCATCCTGATGGCAATTAATCCACTGACCTGCTTCTTTGGCAGATAGGGGTTTGGACAGTAAAAAGCCTTGTAGAATGTCGCAACCTTTGTCTATCAAAAACAGTTTTTCCTGCTCTGTTTCGACACCTTCAGCAACCGTTTCCAGTCCCAGGTCATTAGCCAGGCACAGCACAGCAGATATGACATGAGCATTGTCACTGTTGTTTGACACGTCGGTTACGAACATTCGATCAATTTTTAGTGTATCGATAGGTAAGGTGGTTAGTGCTGACAAGGAGGAATAGCCAGTACCGAAATCATCCATCGCTACACGCACGCCGGTAGCGCGTAGAGTCTGAAGCGCACCAATTACCTCATCGGTCGCCTCCATCATGCAGCTCTCCGTGATCTCGATCTCCAAACAGTGAGCTGGTATACTATTGGTACGCAACGCCTTTTCGACTACCTCAACGATGTTGTAGAGGCTGAATTGGCGCGGTGAAATATTAATTGATATGCGAGTCGGCTGTAAGCCATCGTCCATCCATTGCCGCCATTGTGCGCAAGCGCTGTTGATTACCCATTTTCCTATAGGCCCAATTAGTCCGGTTGCTTCAGCGACTTTAATAAATGAGTCAGGCGATACCAGCCCTCTTTCCGGGTGCTGCCATCGGATCAAGGCTTCAGCACCAATCGTCACTGAAGTTTTAGCGCAAATTTGTGGCTGATAAACAAGGAAGAGTTCATCGCGCTCAAGAGCTAGCTGCAGATCACGTTCGATCCGTACCGTTGCCTGAACCTGGACACGGATTTCATCGTCAAAAAAACGAAATGAGTTTTTATCATTTCGTTTTACATCATACATAGCCATGTCAGAACACTTGAACAGACCTTCTATATCCTGAGCGTGTTCTGGATACAAGGCGATACCAATACTACAGCCAATAGTAAAATGCTGATTGCGAAGACTAACGGGTTCGCTCAGAGCCTTGATTACCTGCTCCGCTATGACTGCAGCAAGGTTTGTATCAAGAAGATCCAACACAAGGATCACAAACTCATCCCCACCTAGCCGAGCAACATGATACTGCTTCGTTGTCACATCTGTTGATGGATCTGCCGGTTCAGCAGCTGACACGTCACACACTGTATCACAGCGAAGTAGGCGCTCTGCCACCTCCTGAAGTAGTTCGTCACCAATTTCATGACCCAGTAAATCGTTGATTCGTTTGAACTCATCAAGGTCCAGAAACATGACCGCCAGACTTGTTCCTTTTTGATGGCACTTTTTGATCGCCTCTTGAAGAACATTGGAAATACACCGCCTATTAGGTAGCATTGTAAGGCTGTCGAGATAGGCAAGTTGTTCGATCTGGGTGTGTGATTGCTGCAACTCTTGCATCGATGCTGACAACTTTGTATTCATATTAAAGAACGCAGACTTTAGCTCACCAATCTCGTCTGATCGCTTGTTGGTCAGGTCAGCTGTTTCGTCGAATTTTCCATTGCCTATGGCGATCGCAGTACGTTGCAAAGCAGCTATCGGCATTAAGATAAGCGCACGCATGATAACCCAAAGAAAAAAGGTAGTGAAGGCGATTAGCACAGCCGTAATTGCTGCAGTGGCAATAGCCAATTCACGACTGAGTGAAACAAGCTCAGACTCTGGCAAACTGCTAATCAGGAACAGGTTGTCATGCAGTTTTATCGAGTGGGTCATATTTACGTCGTTCCCCGTTGGCACAAAGAAGCGTATGTTGTTACCCATTTCCTTACCCACAGTCGCTGTGTTGGAGCCCTCTTGCGAGAAGGCTACCAATTCATTGAAACTGCTGACGCGCCTCCCAATCATCGATTGTGTTGGATGAAACACGATGCGACCATTACCGTCGCTCAAATACATGTAACCAGATTTCCCTATAGCTTGACGCGTAACGAATGATTTGATACTACCGATATCAATTGTTACTACCAGATATCCAAATAAACTTGAGGCGTTCTCGGACCATAATTCATTTACATTATCCAGTACGATGCGATAGCCTATTTTGAACACCTGACTACCATCATCCGTATCAGTGACGAATGCCACGTAGTGCTCATCGGTGGAGGCTTGCATTGATTTAAAGAATTCGCCTTCAGCTTCTTCATCGGTAAGATTCCCTTTAGCTATGTCTGCCAGACGTGTATCTTCGTACCCGTCGGGCATTAAGAGTTGTATCTCGTTGTACAGTGGGTACGATTGGCGGTAGCTTCCGAATAGGCGCAATAGCGCTGGCTGCATCAGCTCGTAGCGTTCGGATTCATCACTGTTTCGGACATATCGCTTGATAAGATTTGAATTAGCAAACAGGCGCGCGTTGGCAATCGCAGTATCAACGATTGCATTGGTTTGGTTCAGAATCTGATTTTCCAGAAGATCTATTTGTCGGATCAGTTCGGATTCAGAATTCTCACGTAATTCTCCATAGACTACCCAAGCCAGACTGAACATTGCCGCAACGAGCGCCGGCACAATCGCCAGAAAGAGTTTGCGCTGTAGTTTCATTCTATAGTTGGATTAGAGCAAATATTGTATGAACGTAGGCTAAAGTGTTTCGACAATTTGAGTGATTACCGTATTTACAATTTTTTGACTTCTAGGCGGCAAGCTCTTGATAATTTCAGAACCATCAAGATCTTGCTCTGTAGGGTGGATGATACGGTTATGTCGATATTCGTCGGACACATGCTGTAGAGCGCCAGTATTAGGTGTCGAGAAATAAACGTACTCTGCGTTACGTGCCGCAACTTCGGGTCTGTTTAGAAAGCCAAGGAAATTGTGTGCTAGCTCTTTCTGATCTGATGAGGTCGCGACTGCGAGGTAGTCCACCCAAATTAAGCCACCTTCATTTGGTATACGAAATTCAATATTCTCAACATGCTCCTGCAGCATCAATACGTCACCGTTGTACATCGCAGCTGCCCACACATCTCCTGTTGCAAATTCTGATGTCTCATCAAGGTTGGGTATGCCATAGCGTTTAACGTAGGGCTTCTGTGCTGCAAGCTTCTTACTCGCTAGGGAGAGTTTGGCCCTGTCGCCAGTATTGACAGATAGACCATCAGCTTTTAAAGCAAAGGACAACAATTCCCGTCCGTCTCTACTCATAATGATTTTGCCACTAAGTTGTGGAGCAGGTTCAATCAGTTGTTTCCAGGAATCAAAGCCGTCTGGATACAAATCTGAACGCCAGGCAATACCCATGGTTCCCCAAAAATACGGAACACTGTGGGTGTAGGTAGCCTCGAATGTATTGCGCCATCTTAATGAAATATGATCAATATTGGGGATTAGTTTTTGGTCAAGTGGCATTATCCAGTTTTGCTTTGCATACTTGGATACTCGCTGCCCACTAACCATAATCAGGTCGTATCCAGTGCCAGCAGACTCAGCTAATGCACGATCTCGGTCCGCATCTGATTCAAAATATGTCTGCTTAATTTGAGCGGAAAATTCTGTCTCAAACTCCACGACTATCTCGGGGTCAATGTACTCAGACCAGGTGAGGACCTCGAGAATCTGTTGGGGCGCGGCGGCAGCCGTTTGCGAAATCAATATACTCACTATCAGTAGTGCGGGAAAAAACATACGGGATTTCATATTAGTGACCATTCCCCAATAACCGATATCAGTACTCTGTTATAAAACCGTAGCGACCGATTTATCGAGTGCTATAGACAGCACGAGGTGCTGGGGGTTACTGACCAGCATTGTGTATGTAGACCGCTTGTCAGGTTGGCAACAAACATATTGCGCATGTGTTTAACCACATAAGCCCGTGACATTCGCCGACAGATAACTGTTACTACATAAGAACAAATGGAAATATGATATCCACAGTGATGGGATTAGGTAAACTTTACCCCTCCGTTCTCATCACTAGATTTAGGATCAAACAATGAATAAAAATCACTCAGAGTCAGACTTGTTTGCCAATGGAATAGAGGCTTGGGGCCAGAGAGTTCGCGCAGGTGAAATTAGTTTTGAGCACACCGTCAGCCATTGTTTTGAGCTAATCAAGCAATCTGAAAAACTAAATGCATTTGAGTGTCTCGATACAGATCGCGCAGTAGCAACGGCTGTGGCCTTGGACAATCTCTTAAAACAAGGTTCTGATCTTGGGCCACTGATGGGCCTGCCCATGGGTGTCAAGGACATAATGGCTGCTGAGGGACTTCCAACTACTAACGGCTCGAATGCTGATACTTCATCCCTCACGGGCAGTGAAGGCCAGGTCGTTAATCGACTAAAACGTTCTGGTGCTGTCGTTATGGGCAAGACACGCACTGTTGAATTCGCACTTGGAGCCACCGGTGTCAATGAGTCTCGTGGCACGCCGTGGAATCCAGTTGATCATGACACCCACCGCATCCCTGGTGGTTCTTCCAGTGGCTCAGCAGTAGCCACATCAGCAGCTCTTATAGGCATGGGGTTAGGAACTGATACCGGTGGCTCTATCCGCATTCCTGCATGCTTTACCGGCATTGTGGGTCACAAAACATCAGTGGGACGCTGGCCGACCGGCGGTGTTTTTTCATTGTCTCGCACGCTAGATTCCATTGGCCCTTTGTGTCGTACGGTAAACGATGCAGCTCTGCTGCACCAAATCATCACTGGTGAACAAGTTACATCACGGGAGGGCATCAAAGGTTTACGCCTAGGCATTGTCGAAGACCTGTTTATGGACGACCTTGACCCTAAAGTCGCAACAGACTTCGAACACACTTGCCAGTTGTTAGAACAAGCAGGCGCACACCTTGTTCGTCTGAAATTTCCTGAAGTGCATGAACGTACGCCACTTTTCACTGCAATCGTTCCAGCGGAACTCATTAGCTCCCTGACACCCGAACGTTTTAGTTCAATTCGTGACGGTGTAGATACCGTTACAGCGTCACGCGCAGCGGTCGGGCTGAATGTTTCGGCACACGCATATGTGAGTGCACTGCGACGACGAGAAGAACTGATAACCAAGGCAAATGCCACGTTCGAACAGGTTGATGTCTGGCTATCACCAACCTGTCCTTTTGTACCTATGGCACTGGCAGAGCTCGACACCGATGAGGGCCATGGGCGAGCACTACTAGCGTCACGAAACACTCAGCCAGGAAATTTACTAGACATGTGCGGCCTTAGCCTGCCAATGCACAAAGAGGGTTTACCCACTGGCCTACAAATCACCATGCCGCGAAATCAGGACGCAAGCCTACTCGCTATTGGCACAGCTGTGGAAGCTTGTTTATCGATTTGAAACCTGTTGAACCACGTTTTCCAGGAGAGTGGATATTGAATTTTCGAATTGATTGTGAGGCAAGCTGCCACAGAATGTGATTGAACCAACCGAAAACACGCTACCACCACCGTCAACGTCAAACCAGATAATATCCGCCCGTATTAACTCTTTTGAGTCAACTCCAGGAAGAGTTGTGAGGTGCGTCAGCATTTCTTCAGGCACCAAGATAAAATCCTGGCCATGATTCTCTGATGTGGCCAGGACAGTGGCGTTTTCGGGTGTGCCAAGTAGAACATCCGCACGATCCAACTCAAACCCCGCAGCCCCTCCACCGCACAATCCGAAATTCCCGATAATGTCCTCATCTATACCATTGAAAATCCATTCAAGCTCTTTGCCCACCGGTTTTTTCCGATAGTACGATCCGTTAAACTGACCCTGAGCGGAAAACCCTAAACCACACAATGCCTGAGGTGGTCGACCGTTACGGCGCCATAAGCCGCCGTACTGACCATCAAAGGCTTGATAGTATTCACCAGGCTCTGCAGCCCATGCGCGGATACCATCTTCTGCACGGCGAATTTCTAGAGTGTCTTCCTGCTCTGGATGCAATGCAATTTTCCAATAGAATCCGTTGCCCCCCAGATACGATAAATGGCCGCCCGTATCCCTGTACTTCGTGAGAGCATCCAATGTCTCCGCGGTGTGGTATTCGGGATGTGACGTTGTCATAACATGCTCGTAACCCGATATAGCATCCGGGCCTTCTTCGTGAAGTTCGCGATCTGTTATCACATCAAAGCCTATTTTCTTTGCATCCAACCAAGCCAATAAATGGCTGTCAGCTTGAAAATGTCTCAACCCTGAACAATTGGCATTGCCAAATGTAATGTATCCCGGCCGCAGGTTCAGTAGCGGTCGTCTGTGAGAAGCATGGCAAATTCCACTGCCATCGCTGTGGAAATTGTAGGTGGATTGTCCATACCCAGGGTATTCAGCCGGGTTGTACGGATACGCACCGGAATCTGAGCCTCTACCCTGCCAGGCTGGTTCCCAATCTGGTCGAGCGTGATTACCATAAATAGCGTAGGTGAATGTCGGAATCAACACACACAGCTTATTATTACTGGGCTTGTGTTTTGGTGCACAAACATAAAACGGCATAGCATCTTCGTGCACCCCATCACTAATTCGCATTACGTAAACACCAGACGGCATATTCTCAGGCACCATCCATTCGAACGTTGTATCCCATTCAAAGTCGACAACATCATCTTCATGAAAATGAATGGCACTGTACAATTGTGGTGCATGACGCCAGCACATTTCCTGGGCTTTCCAGGCACTACTAGTCACCGCTCTAGTCGGATAATTAACCAGATTCAGAGCCAATAATTCCCCGTGCACATCTGGCACGCTTCGGCTAGACATATTGACCGACAAGTCCCATTCGAAGGTGCGGTTCAGGGACGAATCTGCATGTGTAATGTTAATAGCAGGCGCTTCAATTTTCCCGTTAAAGCAATCAGTAACACCTTCCTCACTTTGCATTCCAGCGACGATAATCGGCTGAAACTCAGCCAATATTTGATCGACAACGAGCGCCGGAACATTGGCGCTTTGCTGATCGGTAAGGCTCTTGCCTGATCTACATTCAATCTCCCGGTACTGGATGTCAACCGTGAAACTGGTCTCGTCGCGTTTCAAGCTGAGACTGACGCTCGCCCATTGGCGAAGACGCAAGGGCTGCTTGCACTGAATACGAAGTGGGCCAATATGACAAGCCACAGCACCTGTCGTGTCAATGCACAGCGAGAGTGCGCCACAGGAAATCACGCTCTGAATTGACTCGCTTTTTAGTGTTGGGAAAATGCGTGCATTGATAGTCACTTGCGATGCATTACGCAGGGCTTTTATGGGCTCCGTGATGCCATAAGACCCTATCGGAATCTCCTGCTGCGTTACCGCCACTTTTGTTCGTTTGTACCATTCATCTGCAGCACGCTCCTGAATACCAGGCCCCTGTGGATTAGGGTCCGCGCATATGCTTTGGCTTAACCATGTATCAACGTAATTCCCTTTACTTACAGGGATTTCAGAGTTTTTCTGTTCATCGACTGCCAAAATTGAATCTTGGTATGACAGCTTGAATTCAATAGATTCTCCCGGCCTCACTGATAAGCGATTCGTATAACCAACTAGGGGTATACGCTTATACATATTTGAATTCATGGACGATTCCTGATGATTTAGCTTCACAAGATAGTCGCTTGTAATGACGACGTTCATGTGTCAATGTTGATTAGGTAAGCTTACGTAACGACTGAACAAGTTGTTATTCGAACAGTAGGTTACCAAGTCCTCAACCTTTAGTCTCTCAGGAGTCGTCAATGACCAGTAGTCCCAATTTCCGGAAGTTAATATCCAGCTCAATACTGGCTGCCGGTATCGCACTTTCCGCTCAAGCGTTTGGCCAATCAGCCGGCGGCACGATGGTGATGATTGCCCAACCTGAACCCCCATCGCTAGCACCTTATCTATCAACTTCGGGCCCCATCGGTTTGGTAGCTCCAAAGATTTATAACGGACTACTCGACTATGACCTAGATCTCAACCCTGTGGGTGAGTTGGCTTTGTCCTACGAGACCAGCGAAGACGGC
This sequence comes from Granulosicoccus sp., assembly GCA_047634635.1. Classification (GTDB taxonomy): domain Bacteria; phylum Pseudomonadota; class Gammaproteobacteria; order Granulosicoccales; family Granulosicoccaceae; genus Granulosicoccus. The sequence continues at coordinate 25,131 of JBLIIE010000010.1, forward strand.
AAGACAGTTACCTTCAAACTACGTGAAGGTGTCACCTGGCACGATGGCGAGCCGTTCACGTCTGCTGATGTGCAGTTTACAATTATGGAAGTGCTTAAAAAGTTCCATCCTCGTGGCCCTAACTCTTTTCGGGAAGTCAGCTCAATCGACACACCGGATGCCCTAACCGCTGTATTCAACCTTGATCGTCCTGCTCCATACATGATGCGAGCATTTTCGGCATACGAATCACCTATAGTTCCAAAGCACTTGCTTGAAGGCACAGATGTCCGAGATTCAAGCCTGAGTAATAATCCTGTAGGCACCGGCCCTTTCAAGTTTGTTGAGTGGAAGAAAGGCCAATACATTCGCCTGGACAAGAATCCCGACTATTGGAGAGAAGGCTACCCATTGCTAGACAGGATCGTTGCCCGCATCATTCCTGACGCCTCTACTCGAACAGCAGCCATGGAAAGTGGCGAAGTTCACTACGGTGCTTTTGGTGCAATTCCAAACATTGATGTTGTGAGACTACGTGACTCCGAAGAAATCGGTGTAACTACTGACGGCTATGCAATGATCAACCCAATGGCATTGTTAGAAGTTGCTGTGACCAAAGCCCCTTTTGACAATAAAGTTATGCGTCAGGCGATTTCCATGGTTATTGATCGGCAGTTCATGATTGACAACATCTGGTTCGGCTATGGCAAACCTGCCACTGGCGCTATGACGTCAAACTTCAAACCACTTGGCTTACACACAGCAACAGAGAACTATCCTGCAGCTCCTGATGTCGCTAAAGCCAACGCTATGCTTGATGCAGCGGGTATCAAAGCTGATGCGGATGGTGTACGTGCCAGCGCTGTTCTTGATCTAATTCCCTACGGAGAAGATTGGCGTCGAGCGGGTGAATACCTGAAGCAAGCACTAGCAGAAATTGGTGTGAATCTAGAACTTCGTTACGAAGATGTACCGACATGGCTTAAGCGTGTTTATGCAGACTATGACTTCGAGCTCAACCTTAACTATTTCTACCAGTTGCCTGATCCTGTAATCGGTGTACAGCGCCACTACGGTACTGACCAAATTCGCCAAGGAACACCGTTTGTTAATTCCACTCAGTATTCGAACGCCCGAGTTGATGAATTGTTGTCAGCTGGAGCTGTAGAAATTGATGCAGCTAAACGAACTGAAATTTATGCTGAGATCTCAACCATCCTTGGTGAAGACATGCCAGTGATAAACATCTTTGAGATGGAGTTCCTGACGGTATACAGTTCGAAGCTAAAAGACCACACCATCTCTGCAATGGGTGCTTATGGTTCATTCGACAGAGCGTATCTCGTAGACTAGATGTCACTTAATAAGACTTAGGATACGGTATATTATGAGTCAAGCGACTCAGCGTACCCGTTACGTCCTGAAGCGCCTGCTGCAGGCTGTACCAGTGGTTGTTGCCATCGTCGTGGTCAACTTCTTCCTGTTACAGCTTGCAGAAGGCGATGCAGCAGACGTTCTGGCGGGAGAAGCGGGATCAGCTACTCCCGAGTACATGGCACAACTTCGCGAAAAGTTCGGCTTAGACAAGCCTGTACCGGTTCAGCTAGCCATTTACATGAAAAATGTTCTGAGTTTCGATCTTGGATACTCATTTCGGCACGACATGCCAGTGGCTAAGCTAGTGCTGGATCGACTGGTACCCACCTTACTCTTAATGGTAAGCACTATCATGCTTGCGGTGGGGTTCGGAATCGTTCTTGGCCTGTTCGCGGCGTCCAGCTTAAACACTTGGCGCGATAACGTCATCAGCTTCTTTGCGCTGCTTTGTTACGCCACACCTTTGTTTTGGGTGGGGTTAATGATGATTGTGGTGTTCTCACTAAAACTACGTTGGTTTCCGACTAGCGGTATGGAAAACGTCGCCCAGTTTTATGAGGGGTGGGATCGAGTCAAAGACATCGCTCACCATCTTGTTATGCCAACACTGACGCTATCCTTATTCTATTTAGCACTGTACACACGCCTAATGCGTGCCTCTATGCTTGAGCAGGCGAGTATGGACTACGTAACCACCGCCAGAGCCAAAGGGCTTACGGAGAGACGTATTCTGTTTGTCCACATTTTACGAAATGCTTTGTTACCCGTAGTAACAATGGCAGGCGTACAAGTCGGCTCACTTATAGGGGGTTCGGTCATTGTAGAGTCAGTATTTGCATGGCCTGGATTAGGAATGCTTGCTTTCGAAGCTCTATTCTCCCGTGACCTGAATCTTCTGTTAGGTATTTTTCTCATATCAGCCTTACTCGTGGTAGCAATCAACCTTATCGTAGACCTAATCTACTCATTTCTCGATCCAAGAATCGAGGTATCCTGAAATGTCATTTTGGTCACGTTTTTCTCGAAACAGATCTGCGGTTGCTGGGTTGATTCTGTTGGGTATTGTTATCTTGATTGCAGCAGGCGCCAGCTTGCTATTTCCTGATGACCCTTTCAAACTGGTCGGTAAATCCATGTCTGCGCCAGGTGAAAATGGCTTCCTATTCGGCAGTGATACTTTGGGACGAGATGTTGCGGCAGGTATGGCGCATGGTGCTCGCGTCTCGTTGCTAATCGGTTTATTAGCTACCACGGTTGCAGTCACCTTAGGGGTAGTACTCGGCGCAATGGCAGGCTATTTCGGTGGGTGGGTAGACGATGTATTGATGCGCTTCACCGAGATGTTTCAAACAATTCCATCATTTATATTCGCAATTTTGATTGTGGCTATCATGAAGCCTTCCATTCAAAGCGTGATTCTTGCTATTTCGGTGGTGAGTTGGCCTGCAGTAGCCCGACTAGTGCGCGGCGAATTCATGGCAATGCGCAATCGAGAATTTGTACAAGCCTGCCATATTATAGGCATGAACGATTGGCGAATTATGATCCGTGAGATTCTTCCCAACTGCCTGTCCCCCATCATTGTTACCGGTTCATTAATGGTAGCAACGGCCATTCTTATCGAAAGTGGTTTGGCATTTCTAGGTCTGGGTGATCCCAACATTATTAGTTGGGGCTTTCAGATTGGTGCTGGACGTAGCGTCTTACGATCTGCCTGGTGGGTTTGCACATTCCCTGGACTTGCAATCATGCTCACAGTACTGGCGATCAATTTGGTGGGCGAAGGCCTCAACGATGCTATGAACCCCCGACTGCGCGAACGCACATGAGTAAGAAAATATCCAGCGCTTCAGAGCCTTTGCTCACCATTGATCATCTACATGTAAAGTTGCCGAAAGGTAGTGAACGCACTTACGCTGTAGAGAACGTCAGTTATTCGCTAGCACCACAGGAAATTTTGTGTGTGGTGGGAGAATCTGGTTCAGGGAAGTCGTTAACTGCCCGTGCAATTATGGGACTGTTGCCTGAACCGCATGTGCAATACGAGAAAGGTCAGATTCTATTTCAGGGAGAAGACCTTACAAAGGCATCACCAAATCGGTTGCGTCAGGTGCGCGGTGGTGAAATATCAATGATATTTCAGGAACCTATGACGGCTCTCAACCCAGTCATGCGTATTGGCGATCAAATTGATGAAGTCATCCGTTTTCATGTCAAAAAATCGAAACGAGAGCGCCTACAATTAGCGCTGAGCCTTCTCGAAGATGTGCAGCTTCCTGATCCTCCAAGAATTCTCAAAGCGTACCCTCATCAGCTATCGGGTGGTCAACGACAAAGAGCGATGATTGCTATGGCTCTAGCTTTGGAGCCCAAAATACTCATAGCTGATGAGCCAACGACAGCTCTGGATGTTACAACACAAGCACAGATACTCGTTCTGATCAAAGAATTGCAAGCGAAACACAATACTGGTGTGCTGTTTATCACGCATGATTTTGGCGTTGTCGCAGACATAGCCGATAGAGTGGCAGTCATGCAACATGGCAAGATCGTTGAGATAGGCTCGGCTGACAGCGTGCTGAACCACCCTACACATCCCTACACTCAGGCATTGACTCGTGCAGTACCCAGTCTCATACCGCGCGCAATGAAACCGGTAAAAGACAACCCTATCCTAGAAGTAAAAAGCATCGTTAAAACGTATCGATCTGGTGGCGGTTGGTTTGGTATGGGTGCCCCAGAAAAAGAAGTTCACGCCTGCGATCACGTTACGGTCTCACTCAATGAAGGCGAGACACTGGGTATCGTAGGAGAATCTGGATCAGGAAAATCAACCTTAGCGCGCTGCATCGTACGTCTGCTCGACACAGATTCTGGAGAAATCGTTTACCGTGGGCAAGACTTATGCAAACTGGATAGAGCGGGTATGCGCCCCCTTCGCTCACGTGTGCAAATGGTTTTTCAAGATCCTTATGCGTCGTTGAACCCCCGGGCCACTGTTGGCAGAATTGTTACTGAAGGTCCTGTAATTCTGGGTGAATCCAAATCTGATGCAGAAGCTCGCGCAAGAGAGATGCTCAAACTAGTAGGCTTAGATGATCGTTCTTATGAACGTTACCCACACGAATTCAGTGGTGGGCAGAGACAACGTATCGGACTGGCTCGAGCATTAGCTCTATCTCCTGAAGTTCTGGTGGCTGATGAACCTGTCTCGGCGTTGGATGTGTCTATTCAGGCCCAGGTACTCGATTTACTGGCGGAAATTCGAGAGCGCCTGCAACTTTCGATGGTTTTTATTACTCATGATCTTCGTGTGGCCGCTCAGGTCTGTGACCGAATTGCCGTGATGAAACTGGGAAAGGTTGTCGAACAAGGCCCCACAGCAAAATTGTTCGATTATGCTGAACACCCTTATACTCAGGAATTACTCAATGCAGTTCCGGGTCGAGAGTGGAGTCGGGCTCAATTGGAAAAGCATAGTGCGGTGGTATAGGCACGTGCTGAGTCTGTGTAAATGTCTACTTTTACATGAATCTTGAGCATGCCTCACTGTGATCATTACGCACAGCGTGTCGGTTCTGCCCATGGTTCAGCCTGAGCAACTTCTCGATCTGAAGAGTCACCTTGAAACCCGCCTTATCGATCAAGTCGGACCGCGCGCAGGTGCTTCGAGATAGCCCGATTCACCATTACATACTTTTTAGCTAAAGCAGTGCAATGATTATTGCACTGTCTTTCTGCCGTTCTGGGGCTTTACTCCGATACTTTAAATCATTGCATCGGTGGTTACAGCCGTGTACCAGTCTTGCTGTTAAAAAAGTGGAGATGATCAGGATTAGGCATCAAACAGATGGTGTCACCAGGGGTGAACGTATGCCGTTCGCGAAAAACAGCTGTAACGTCCTGACCCTCGTAACGCAGGAATACCATTGTTTCGGATCCCGTGGGTTCGACCACTTTGACCTGCATTGGCAATCCGTTGTCGGATAGAATCAAATGTTCGGGTCGCACACCCAGGTTTACGTTACCGGTTCCATCTGGACCGGATACAACGTAATCCTTAATCATCAATTTTCCTTCCGATAATTTACCAGGCAGTAGATTCATAGACGGCGCACCTATAAATGTTGCCACGAATTCGTTTATTGGATGATCATAAAGCTCAAGCGGTGTGCCTACTTGTTCAATGGCACCGTCTTGCATTACTACAATCCGATCGGCTAGTGTCATGGCCTCAATCTGATCATGGGTCACGAACACAGTTGTGGTTTTCAGCCGTTGATGCAATTCCTTGATCTCTGTACGCATTTGTATACGAAGTTTTGCATCAAGATTGGATAGTGGTTCATCAAACAGGAAAACTTGCGGATCACGTACAATGGCTCGTCCCATAGCCACCCGTTGCCGCTGCCCTCCCGAAAGATGACGTGGCTTACGATCAAGGTATTGCGTAAGACTTAGAATTTCTGCAGCTTCTTTAACACGGCGATCAATCTCTGCCTTGGGCGTCTTTGAAACTTTGAGAGCAAAGCCCATGTTTTCAGCTACGGACTTATGCGGATACAAGGCATAAGTTTGAAAAACCATCGCGATATCGCGTTCAGAAGGTGGCAGGTTGTTAACCACACGATCACCAATTGAAATGGTGCCATCGTTGATTAATTCCAGCCCAGCGATCATTCGCAATAACGTGGATTTCCCACAGCCTGACGGACCGACTAACGCCATAAACTCGCCTTCATGGATGTCGATATTTAGCCCGTGAATGACCTCAGTTGTCCCGTAAGACTTATGGAGATCATGAATTTTGACGCTACCCATAATCCGGCATTTCCCCTTTATTAGTTCGAATCAGTCAAAGACCGCATACCCGAAGCATAACCCAAACCTGCTATAGCGATTTATAGTTTTACGCGCCGGGGAGTTTATTGTTCCTGAACAATCACATACTTTTTAGTAGATTCGGTATTTGACTCGTGCAATTAACAATGGCAGATCGCATACTTTAAAATGCACGAACGATTCGGTGTATCAAAGAGTGCCATTTTCATAGCGAGTGCATACAATCCACCAACATAAATATTCTAATTTAAAGTCTTAGTTCAGAAGAGCTTTCGTGAATATCGGTCTGTTGTCATTTAGGCGCTCGCTCAACTTAACATGTTGACACCGATGTAATCTTGTGGATACTGGTACAGGGGGGAAGGCTTTGTCGCTAATAGCTAAAATGGCAAAGCGTCACCTGAAGTTTTCATTCCTCTCACCACTTACTTCTTCACCACTTATTTCTATTGTGTTGCACACGGAGGATGAACTTCAAATGAAAGTCGACATTTATAATTACATCAGATCTGCGCAAAAAATGAACCGGCGCCAGTTGCTGAAAGGATCTGTAGCGTTAGGTGCTGCGGCAATGATGCCTAAACTTGCGTTGGGTGGTGCTCACAGTAATGTGCGTGCAGAAATTCTGAGAATCCCAGGTGTGGGTGCCGGTTCCCCCACAGATAGTGACTGGCAAAAAGTTGGAGAAATGTGTCTCGGAGCTACTAAAGAAAATGTAGCTGAAGGAGAGTTTGAAGGGGTTGAGCTAACTTTTATGGGGCTCAACAACCAAAACCTGCACAACTTCCTCTTCCGCGGTTTCTTAAAATCCTGGGAGGCCTACACTGGCGCTAAAATCAACTGGATCGACCTTGCTCAGGCCGACTACAACGCGCGTCTACAGCAATCCATTGCAACTGGCACAGTCGATTTCGATATCATTGAAATGGGCGCCCCGTTTGAAGGAGACGTGCTAGGTAAAGGCCTTGCCTCAGAGATGCCTGATTGGGTTAAAGAGCAGATCGACATGGACGACTACGTCGACTATCTTAAAGCGCCTGTCGGCACTTGGGGAGGCAAGACCTACCGGGTTTCAATAGATGGCGATTGCCATACCTTTGCGTATCGCAAAGACTACTTCGGTCCTGATTCAATCACTGGTCGCGATGTGCCAACAACGTGGCAAGAGGTTAATGAAATCTCTAAGGAACTGGTGGGTAAAGAAGATCCACTGACAGGGCTTCCAGCGCATGGCTATCTTGATCCACTCAAGGGCTGGGGAGGCTTTGGCTTCTACTTCCTTGAAAACCGTGCCTCCGCCTATGCCAAGCACCCAAACAGCCCGGCTTGGTTGTTTGAGCCAGAAACCATGAAACCAATGGTCAACAACCCAGCTTGGGTACAAGCTATTCAGGACGTGATGGATTTGATCGAAGCGGATGCTTACCCAACCGACCAGATCAATGCCGACCCGGGTACAACAGCGTTCCAGCAATTTCTCGCCGGTACAGGTTCGATGCTGTCGTGGTGGGGTGATGTTGGCTCCAGTGCAAGAACGTCTGATACTTCAGTCGTTGGAGACGTCGTGGGCTTTAGTATTAACCCAGCTTCAGATCGCGTCTACAATGCGAAAAGCGGTGCCTGGGAAAATACTCGCAACGAAGCACCCAACATGGCATATATCGGCTGGGGTGTCTATGTGATGGCAACTGTTGAAGGTGACGAGAAGAAGAAAAAGGCCGCCTGGTCTGCAGCAGCCCATCTGGGTGGCAAAGACCTCTCGCTTTGGGCTTCCGCCTACCCATCGGGCTTCCAGCCTTATCGAAACTCGCACTTTCAGTTCGACGAATGGGAAGAAGCTGGCTACGATCGCGAATATGTTGAAGATTACCTAGGCTCTAACGCGGACAGCTACAATCACCCCAACGCGGCGATTGAGCCACGTATTCCGGGTATCTTCCAGTACTATTCTGTTGCGGAAGACGAGCTGGCTAAAGGCTATGCTGGTAAGTATGAGTCTGCACAGGAGACAGCAGATGCTATCGCTGCAGCATGGGAAAAGATCACAGACCAGATTGGGCGTGACAGCCAGATTGCTATTTATAAAGCTTCGCTAGGCATCTAGATAATCACTGTCGATAAGTCAGCATGATCACAAAGAGGGCGGTGCAATTGCACCGCCCTCTTTTGCTTTAATAGTTTCCCTGTTATCACCTCGGTAGTGCGTTTCTTATGATTGTAGAAGGCGACCTGCTGCATACCGTTACAGCAGACAACATCTCAGACAGCCGCAAACGGCTGGGAAAGTTGATGGTGTGGGGTGCGGCGATGCTGTGCGCGGTGCTTGCGCTGTGGCAAGCGGCGTTTGAAACAGGCCGTGTCACCAGTGGGTTCGACAATTGGCGTCCGGTTTTGTATGCCTATGTGCTTTGGGCCATCGCCCTGTGTGCGGCGCAGGTGATAGTGAATGGTGAGAAAGGCAAACGAACGCTATTCGTGCTACCAGCTGCACTCTTTGTCATTAGCCTAGTTGTGTTTCCGCTGCTATTTGCACTTTATATCTCCTTTACCGATTGGAATCTTGCATCACCGAACGGACCACAGTTCAACGGCTGGGCAAATCTGATCCAGATGTGGAACGATGAGTTCTACTGGAACGCCTTGAAGAACATGGTCTACTATGTGTTGGCTGTGAGTGTGGAGTACGTTATTGCGTTTGGCTTAGCTCTGTTACTGAACGCACAAATTCGTGCACGGAAATTCTTTCGAGTGGTGTTCCTGTTGCCACTAATGCTGAGCCCTGTAGCCGTGTCATGGATGATAGGTAAATCCATGCTCGAAGTTCGCTTTGGCCCTATCTCACGCATGCTGCGTGAATTCGGAGTCGAACCAAGTTTTTTTGGTACACCTGAAATAGCGCGTTTTATGATTATGGCAATGGATGCCTGGACCTTCATTCCTTTTATGATGATCATGCTATTAGCAGGCCTTCAGGCCTTGCCAAAAGAGGTGATCGAAGCCTCCAAAGTTGATGGTGCAACAGGTTGGCAGAGCTTCAAGGAAGTCATCTTTCCTTTGATGCTACCCGTATCCGTCACCGCTGTTGTCATACGGATAATTTTCAAACTGAAACTGGCTGACGTCATTATCAACGTCACATCCGGCGGACCAGGAGGTGCTACTGACAGTGTTACCAGCTTTATTTTCCGTGAGTATCGTGACCGCTCAAATGTAGGTTATGGAACGCTGCTAGCGATGATCTACCTTGTGATTATCATAATTTTTGTCACACTACTTTTGAAATTTGTGAGTCGATGGATGGAGCGGCGCGCATGAACGCGATCTTTAAAGATCACTCGGTAGACAGCCGGGTTAATAGAAAATGGTGGACTAGCAGAATCGCTATCTACGCGGCTCTTCTGACCTGGGCTGTGATCTGCCTCTTTCCAATTTTCTGGACACTAACCACCTCTTTTAAAATGGCACCCGACGTGATGAAGGGCAACATGATTCCATGGTGGGATTTTACACCGAGGTGGAAAGGCTGGGAGTCAATTGGCTTCTCACCACGTCTGATCGGTGAGGTCTCAACTGTGCGAGAAGAATTTCTTAAGCGGTTCTGGAATAGCACCGTAGTTTCAGTGTCAGCGTCGATGCTTGCAGTGGTATTAGGATCACTTGCTGCTTATGGATTGTCACGGTTCAACTACCGATTTGGATTCATGCGTAACTCCGACATCTCCTTCTTCTTCCTTAGCCAGATGATTTTGCCGCCTGTGGTTCTGGCTCTGCCATTTCTGCTGCTCTACAAATCGTTGGCCTTGCTTGACACATGGGTCGGGTTGATTCTGTTGTATACCTTAATGGTGTTGCCGATTGTCATCTGGATTATGCGGGATCAATTTCAAGGTATCCCCGTTGAGCTTGAAGAAGCGGCCCTTGTTGATGGATTGGGCATATGGGGTGCATTCTTCCAGATTGTGCTACCCATTGCCCTGCCGGGTATGGTGGCCGCGTTTATTTTGTCTCTGGTGTTGTGCTGGAACGAATACTTCTTTGCAGCACTTCTGACCTCGTCCAACGCCTCCACACTACCCGTGATGGTCGCCTCGCAAACAGGCTCACAGGGCATCAACTGGTGGTCGATGGCAGCACTATCCTCAGCTGCTATTCTGCCGCTTGTTATCGTGGCCATATTTTTAGAAAAATACATTATCAAAGGCATGGCTGCGGGCGCGGTTAAGTAGCGTTTATTTATTAATCAATACCCTCTAAAACTGCTGACAACGCAATCCTGTGGGCACCGTTCACTTGGTCACCCTTTCACTGAAGTTCCAGTGCTATGTCTTTTGTTTGTTCGTAGAGCCTGCGAAACAGGCCGTGTGCTTTGTCTAAAGTCGTGTCTGGTTGCGCGGTTATGCTTTGTGCCACTGGGTTCCAAGTTGCAATGTCTTCACGCGCAACTATCCCAACCGAGAGCGCAGCCAGAAACGCATCTCCGTAACTAGCACCTACCGTTTTGTCGCAAACAATCTGATCAATGCCGGTAATATCTGATGTGGCATGTAACCAAATAGCGTTTTTTGTGCCACCGCCAACGGCCAGCAGACGTTTTGGGGTTTGACCGAGTTCCGCAAAGGTATCTGTCACATGGCGTGTACCATGAGCGATGCCTTCGATTAAAGCGCGATAGATGTCACCGCGAGTATGTGTCAAGTTCAATCCAAACAGTGCACCGCGCGCATTGACGTTATGGATAGGTGTTCTTTCACCTGAGAAATAAGGCAACATCAGCAAGCCGTTAGCACCGGGTGGTGATGTGTCAGCTTCCTTTGCCAGTGTCGCAAAGGCCTGTGCGGCATCCAGATCTTGCGCCAGTTGATCCCGAAACCAATGTGTGAGTGTGCCGGACGTGGCCAGTCCTGCCATAGAGGCGTGTTCACCTTCAAAAAGCCAGGGTGCGTACCAGATGCGCGGGTCAGATATCTGCGTCGCCGTGCGCAAGATAATGAAGATGGTTGAGCCATACATCATCATCATGTCACCGGGTTGATCAACGCCGACTGAGATCGCCTCCGCTGCCGCATCGATGGTCCCAGCAGTAACCGGTGTGCCGGCAGCCAGGCCGGTTAGAGACGCTGCTTTTTGGGTTATTTGGCCTGCAATTTCGTTCGACCACATCAGGCGCGGCAGTTTGTCTATCGCAATGATGTCGTCAGCCAAATCATCATTCCAGCTCTGCGTGGCGACATCGTAAAGCGGTGAGAAATTCGCTGCGGTGTAGTGATCGATCACCACCTCATCGGTTAAGCGCTGCACCAAGAAACTGGTGGACGTCAGTATGTGAGCAGTCTGAGCATATATTTCGGGGCGCTGACGCTTAAGCCATAGAATTTTTGGCCCAACCGATTGTGATGTTAGCGCGTTGCCACAACGCGCAATGATTACATCTTCACCAATGCGATCGGTCAATTCACGAACTTCAGCCTCTGCGCGCCCATCAACGCCATAGAGCACGCCATTCATCAGTGGTGCGCCACTTCTATCGACTGGCAGCATACACGGCCCTATGGCGCTGCAGGCGACTGCTTTGATTTCTGTTGGGTCTATGCCGCTGTCTCGCAAAATAACCTGACAGACATACACGAAGTCTCCCCACCAATCCTCTTCGGGCTGGTGTTCCGCCCAGCCTGGTTCTGGCACGAGCATTTTGTGTCCACGGGCAGCCTGAGCGTGAATAACTCCGGTTTCATCCACCAGCACACCTTTGGTCTCATAGGTGCCAATATCAATGCCAAGTGTATAGACCATCAGGTGTAATCATCCCGGTTCAGAGAGAAGTCTGGGCCGATGCTGCCCAGTGCAAAATCCAGCAGCTTGGCAAGTGAAACAAGATCTAACAGATCGCATACCTCGCGCGCCGAATGTGAATAACGCATCGGAAACCCCATATCAATCGACGCAACCCCACGGCCGACCAACTGCACATAAGAGAGGTCCGTTAGAATGCCCGTTTGAGCGCTCCGCTGAAGAGGTATCGCGTAGGCTTCAGCAGTTTTCTCAAAAAGATTAACCATTGCCGGATGTGGAATCACACCGTTCAATGTACCTCGCCCATGAAATGAATAGAGGCTCATTCCCGGCCCACCACCCAGCACCATGTCACCCTTTGCTGCCATGTTGGGTGTGTCAGTTGCGAGCATTAAATCCAGTTGTATAGCAATGTCAGGCTGGAGTTGTTGGGCTAACGGTTGTGCACCACGAAGATTAAATTCTTCAAGCACAGTGAAAGCAAGATGCACTGGTGGACCACTTTTACGTTTGCTTAAGAGTCGCGCCACTTCAAGTAATACGGCACAGCCGGCGCGGTCATCAACACTGGTGCCGACAATTCGGTTATCACCTAATTCTGCGGCCTGTGGTGCGTAAATAACGGGGCAACCAATTCGAATACCGGCAGCTTCAACTTCAGCGGCAGATGTGAATCCGCCATCCACAGTGAGCTCAGCGTAAGGGACTACTTGGTATTTCTCCGTTGCTGTTGTGGCATGGTGGCTTTTGTTGGTGATGAAGGCAGAGACGTCTCTGCCTTCACCGACACAGATCAATACATCTTGGGCTGCCAGTGCACGCTCTGGCACACCACCTAAACGTTCCAGGCGGATAGAGCCATCAGCTTCAATACGGCGTACGATGAAGCCCAGTTGATCCATGTGCGCGAAGAGCATGACGCTGGGTCCCTCTCCCGGGAAATGCGCACATAGGTTGCCAAGACAGTCAGTCTCGGTGGCAATACCAAGGGTGTCCAGACGCTTGCGCAAAGCGCGACGCACGCGATCTTCATGTCCAGAGAGACCTGGCACCAACATCAAATCCATCAGATCATTTTTAATGCGATCCTTCATGAACGAGCCTTTTTAACTCGCAGCATAAAGTCCATTGCACGATCCGGATCGATTGCGTTCCAGGTATCCCCATCAATCTTTAGTGAGGATCCAACAATGCACCCGTCTGCAATCGATAAAACATCGGCGACGGTTTCGTGCTTTACGCCTGTGTTCGCCATCACAGCTGTATCAGGCAATACCTCTTTTACCGCTTGCAGATCGGATAGCAGTGCAGCCTCACCGGTGATCTGGCCAGACACCAAAACCGCATCGGGAATCGAGGAAAACACAGCACTGCGGGCACGATCCGGCAACGGTCGCTGATCCAGCGAGTGTGCAAATTCCGCGGAAATGTTATACAGCATAGCCATGTCTGGGCGGCCCAGTCTGTCTCGATAGCGCATCGCCTTGCCGGCATCAGGATTCCATGGCCCCATATCAGACGCATAGGTTCCAGTAAATATTTCACGTATAAACGATGCACCCGTCGCTGTAGCCAAAGCGACCGAGGACATCGGATCCCAAAGGACATTGACTCCAAACGGCACGGTGATATCTGTTTTTAACTGTCCGATGATGGCAGCCATGGTTGCAGTCGAGGCCGTGTCGACATCAAACTCGTAGGGTCGGTCATTTTCATTACCAAACATCACCGCATCAAAACCTGCAGCCTGAAGCGCTGACAAATCCTTTCGCGCAGCGGCGACCAGATCAAGGTCGGGATCGAACAAGGGCGTGCCGGGCAACGCCCCGATATGCACCATGCCGATGACCGGTTTGGCGTTAGTAAACACTCTCTTGAAATTCGATGTCACATCAATCTCCACAATTCGACGTATGGCCACCAACCCTTCGCGCATAGGCAATTTAATGTAAAGTAAAACTGCGAAAGGAGGCAATATGACTTTGAAGATACGACACTGGGACAGGCTTGGCAACGGCGGGCTGACATTCACTGAACTTGGTTTTGGTACCGCCCCCCTGGGCAATCTCTACAAGGCGATTTCGGACGAGGATGCACGGGCGACACTTGATGCCGCATGGGCCGGTGGTGTGCGCTACTTTGATACTGCACCGTTGTACGGTTTGGGATTGTCTGAGACGCGGCTCAACTCATTCTTACGGGACAAACCACGCGACCAATACGTGTTGTCTTCAAAGGTGGGGCGCTTGATCCAGCCTTGCGCACCTGAGCATCGTGCAGGAGTTGGCAAGTGGTTCGATGTCCCCTGCCGACGTGAAAACTACGACTACAGCTATGACGGTATCATGCGCTCGTTTGAACATTCTTTTTCGCGCTTGGGTGTGGATCGCATCGATATCCTCTATGTCCATGACCTGTGTGTGTTCTCGCACGGATCGAAAGAAGCCTCCGACATGCGGATCGAAGAGTTCTTTGGCGGACGCGGTTATGACGCATTGATCTCTCTAAGAGATCAGGGACTAATACGTGCTATTGGTGGTGGTACCAATGAATGGGAGGTCTGCCAGACGCTTGCCGAACGAGGTGATTTCGATCTCTTCCTCTTAGCTGGTCGTTACACACTGCTTGAGCAGAAAGCGCTCGACAGCTTCCTGCCGCTGTGCGCTGCACGCGGCATCGGGATTGTCTCAGGCGGGCCCTATAATTCAGGCATTCTTGCCAGTGGTGCCAAACCAGGCGCCTTTTATAACTATGAACCAGCCCCTCAGGACATCATCACCCGAGTTAAAGCCATTGAGGATGTTTGTCAGGATCACGGCGTGCGTATGGTGGACGCCGCGTTCCAGTTTCCACTGCTGCACCCGACACATGTCGCAGTGATTCCGGGCGGGCAAAGCGTAGATGAAACACACAGTAATCTGCAAGCCGCGCAAGCCGAAATTCCGATAGCCCTTTGGACAGACTTGCAATCACAAGGTCTTTTGTCTGAAAAGGTAGCACTATGAAAATTGATTCAGCTACCACTACCATCCGATCTCTCTAATTTACCAATGCGTCTACTTCAGCGCGCGACGGCATCGACGGTGCTGTGCCAGCTCTGGTCACTGATATTCCTGCCACCGCGCAAGCAAAATGCGCGGCGGCAACAGGTGTCATACCCTGAGCCAAAGCCGTTGCAAAGCCGCCATTGAAAGCATCGCCGGCCCCCGTTGTTTCAACAACGTTGCCAGCCTGTACGGCGGGTATATGAACGGACTGATCCTTGTTATGTAAAAGCGCACCTTGTTTGCCAAGTGTAATCAAGGCTGTTCCTACGCCTTTTCGCAGTAGCACATCGCCGGCTTTGCGCGCATCATCGAGAGTCACAACATTAATACCCGTGTAGTTCTCAACCTCCGTTTCATTGGGCGTTAAATAGTCACACAGTTTAAAGACAGCATCGTCTATTGGTTCAGCGGGAGCTGTATTTAGAATGGTGGTAACACCTGCTTGTTGTGCAATTTCAAGAGCACGTACCGCGGCATCACCGGGCTGCTCAAGTTGAGTCACAAACACATCCGCGCCTTCAATCACTGACCTCGCACCTTCGACAAATTCAGGGGTGATCGTTGACGCAGCGCCAGGGCACACGATAATCGCGTTGTCACCCGTATTTTCATCAATAAAGATATATGCAGAGCCCGTGTAGCTGTCGTTAAGGTGTTCTATGTGTGTTGAGATACCCTCAACTTCATACAGTTTCAAAGCCATGTCAGAGAATGCATCCTGACCGAGCCGAGTGATAAAAGAGACATCTGCACCGCATCGAGCGGCCGCCACAGCCTGGTTCGAACCCTTACCTCCGGGGCCTAACGCAAAGCTTGAACCCAGAATGGTTTCACCCATCTTGGGTTGCCGTGTGGCGCGGTAAGCAGCATCAGCCACGAACACACCGAGAATAGCAACGCGGCCAGCACGGTGTTTGTTTGTAAGATCAGGCATCCGGCGGTATTACTCCTTTAGTTAACATAAAGCAGCCATAAAAACGGCGTTCTCCGGTAGCGATAACAGCGTAGGCTTGTTTGGCGCGATCATAGAATGCAAAACGTTCCACTGACACCATCGGCCAGGGCTTTCCCTCTGCAGCATCAATAGCGCTTTGTACTTCAGTTTGCACAGGCGGGATATCATCGGGCGAACCAACAATCTCCATACGTTGTGCTGAATTTTCAATGAAAGAGTCTAGTGGCATGACCGATAGAATGGCTTCTGTTGCACGGGCCGCAGATACAGCGTCCATGCGCAACAGCTTGCCAAGTGTCGTTTGTCTAGCAACAGAGTCCGCGGGAAAATTCGTGTCACAAACTACCAGATAGTCGCCGTGGCCCATCGCACTCAACGCGCAAAGTACATCGGTGTTTAGTAGTGGGTCCAGATTTTTAAGCATGGGTTTTCCTTAAAATATTGTATTGAAGGTGTTTCGATATTTGATATGAACAGACCACGACAAGCCAGTACGAAGTGGTAATACCACCAGAAATCAGTCTAGTCGTCAATATTTACCTTCTGATAGGGGTTACGATAGGCGTTATAATCGAGAGTATAAACAGAGCTAGAGAGATGCGGCATGAGCGCAAAAGCCAATCAACGCAACA
This sequence comes from Granulosicoccus sp., assembly GCA_047634635.1. Taxonomy (GTDB): domain Bacteria; phylum Pseudomonadota; class Gammaproteobacteria; order Granulosicoccales; family Granulosicoccaceae; genus Granulosicoccus. Next base: position 41,753 of record JBLIIE010000010.1, read on the forward strand.
AACGAATCAAACAGATAATTGAATTAATCGATTTAACCAACCTTGACGAAAATTGCGATCAAGCAGCGATTGAGCGGCTATGCGCTCAGTCAATTACCCCTATAGGCTCGGTTGCCGCTGTGTGCATATGGCCGGAATTTATAAAGGACGCAAAGCAGCATCTTGGAGCAACGTCTGCCATCAACATAGCAACTGTAATCAACTTTCCAGGTGGCTCTGAATCACTGCTCGTGTGTACTGCACAGATAGAAAATGCAATAGGTGATGGCGCAACTGAAATAGACTACGTGATGCCATACAAGCAACTACTAATTGGCCAAATTAGTGAAGTAGAACTTGCTTTGAAATCCGCTCGAGCCTGCGTGCCTGCCGGCATACATTTGAAAGTCATATTGGAAACTGGAGAGCTGAAAACGGCACAAAACATTAAAATGGCATCGGAGTTAGCAATAGATTGTGGCGCTGACTTTATTAAGACATCTACCGGTAAAGTAGAAACTAACGCAACGCCTGAGGCTGCCGCAATCATGCTTGATGTGATAGCCAAAAAGGACAGAAATATCGGATTCAAGCCGGCCGGTGGAATTCGCACTGTCAATGATGCAGAAACGTACCTGAAACTTGCGGAAGATAAACTAGGTGGAGATTGGTTGAATTCAGCCCATTTTCGATTTGGTGCGTCCGGGTTATTACAAGATGCGCTGAGCCTTGTTGAGCCAACATGAGTGGGCAGAATCTGTTGTTGTAACTAAATTTTTACACCTTGTGCTCTGCAAACATGATGACGCTTATCGAGCACACATACGTCGATATCCGTGATGTAGTCCGCCAGGCATTGGTGTGGAAATGATTCTGTGAAAGTGGCATGACGAAATCTACACCGTAGGACTAGCGATAGATGCAGTCATCAACTTTTCAGCCAATCCAGACTTCGTACAAATTTTCGAATATCGTCAATTAGAAGAGTAAGTTGATGAATAGACATGGTTATTTAAAAGTAGTAGCCGTTAGCGTCACACTCGCATGGTGCGCACAGTACGCAAACGCGGAAACCGTGCTGAAACTGGGTACTGTTGGCTTCAAAGGAATGCCAATCGGTGACGCGATTGACCAGGCCCTTATCCCTACCCTGACTGAAGTTTCGGGTGGCGAAATGAGGATAGAACCGCACTATCGAAAATCACTATGCAGCGAACAATCTTGTGGCGAGTAGGCCAATCAAGGACTAATCGCGCTCTGGACAAGTTCAACCGCGAATTTTGGTAACTTTGGAACTGCACTTTCAGTTTTTGATTTACCTTATATTTTCAAAAGCATCGAAGATGCTGATCGTATTTCATCTGAATGTCTGGCTAAGAAGCAGTGTGATATTGCTGCTGAAGAAGCTGGTCATGTTTGCTTAACAGTCTATTCCAGCGGTGGATTTCGACAGCTGGGTAATGCGCACGGCCTGGTGCATGTTCCTGATGATATGAAAGGTATTAAATGGCGTGTCACAAAGAGCCCAATTGAATACACACTTATTAAGAATTGGGGAGCTGTACCGGTACCTTATGATTGAGCACAACTCTACCAAGGCCTTCAAACAGGTGTTGTTTCAGGTCAGTACGTCGCAACACCTTGGCAACATGTTGCCAAGTTACACGAGGTAGCCAAATACTTCACTGAAATCGGCGGATCATGGTCAGGAAACCAATTGTCGATAGACAAACGCCAGTATGACGCTCTCTCTCTGATCAGCAAAGAGAATGGGTGCACACCGCTGCAACAGCCTTTGGCAAGCGTGTGCAAGAACTGGATCGCGATTGGGTTGAAGCTGGCGAAAAAGTCATCAAGGCTGAGATTGAAGAGTGGTATGTACCGACAGCTGACGAAATGAAACTCTAGAGAGCTGGTGCGATAGACGCTTGGCTAAATGCTAAAGGTACGTTTGACCCCGTAACCACAGAACGAGTGTTGCAGGAACAAGACATGACAAATTTCATTGCCCAGTTAAAGGACGCTGGTGCCTTGTAAACTCAGCAATAGTTTGTCGTTTCGAAAGATGGCGCAGTGACCACCGCGCCATCTTCATTTTCCGGGATCCTCAAAATTGGCGTGTTTAATAACACTTGCCCTGGTAATTAACACACGATGGAAAGCATCCTTCTACTCGCAGTCCTGGTTCTGCTTATTCTGTTGGGAGCACCGGTTGGGTTTACGCTGATCCTTATTCCCGTCGTCTACATCCTGATCACCGACGCTGCTCCGATGATCCTCATCCCCAGCCAGATGTTCAGCGCCATTGACGCCGTCCCTTTAACAGCAATCCCGTTCTTCATGCTTACGGGTGAGCTAATGACCAGCGCTACCATCACTGACAGACTGGTCCAATTGAGTCAACGTTTAATCGGCCGAATTCAGCTTCTAGGATTTGTGTAATGAATCCGCATCTATTGACAGGGAATACCATAGAAAGGTCCAGCAGCTGTGGAGTCTTTTTGTAATGATTAAATACATTGTCTGGTTTGACAAATTAGTAAAAAAATGTTGACTGCCTTTTGCGCCATATTTTTGTTGTTGATGGTTGTGTTCGCTGTCTACAATATTGTGATGCGTTATGTTTTTGAGAACCCTCTGGTGTGGGGGGATTTGTTAACAGTGCTAAGCAATATTGGGTTAGTGTTTTTGGCGCTAGCTCTGACCGTTAGAGACAAAGACCCTATAGCGTTGGACTTGATTTACTCACGTTTACCAGTAAAAGCAATTTTTATGGTCCAGCAATTTTGGACTTTAGTCATTTTCTGTCTTGGCACTATTATGATCATTTACGGAATAGAAGCAGTCGATACAATGGGCCGGAAATATTGGGAGTTTGTGGTACTTTGCCTGGGAAAACGGGCAGTTTGTTTTCAAGCCTAATTACATGCCAAAACAATATGCGATCGCTATCGTGTCCATATCGGGTGTTCTGGTCTGCTTTGCAGCTATTGCGTCCATAATTGAAGACAGCTTTAAATTACAAGCTGGGACCTATAAACAAGAGAATGAAGTTGATTCACATGTCGATAATGGTTGAGGCCATGTTGGTCTGCCAGTAAAAGGCCGTCTGCTGCGACCGCTAAACGATAGTGGAAAATATGATATTAGAATCAGGGCCGTAACCAGAGAGTCAGCGAAACCCAACCCACTCAGGCTCATTAGCAAACACAAACTCATAATATTCCCGCCCAAGCAACTTCCCAGCTGCGGCCTCATCCACAATCACCTTGCAGTTAGGGTGCAATTGCATAGCTGAAGCACTGACCATCGAGGTAATCGGTCCCTCCACTGCCTTTGCTACAATGCTTGCCTTTGCTTCCCCAATGGCTAACAGAATCAATTCACGCGCTTGGAGTATCGTACCTACGCCCATCGTCAGGGCTCGCTTAGGCACTCTATCCACATCCCCACCAAACATCTCAGCATTCTGTGCACGCGTAGTGGGCGTTAAACATTTATCCCTGGTACGAGACATAATCGATGACAGCGGTTCGTTAAATCCTATATGCCCCGCCACACCAATACCCAACAATTGAGTATCAATGCCACCTGCCTGTACAATCAATCGCTCATAGGTATCTGCGGCAATCTTTAAATCATCAGCACCACCATCTGGCACAAACGTGTTTGCAACATCGATATCTATCTTGGAAAAGAAACGCTCCTGCATGTAATGCCGATACGAATTCGGATCACCTGACGCTAGCCCGATATACTCATCTAGGTTGAACGTACGACATTGTTTAAATGATGCTCCGCTAGCAACCAATTGCTCATAAACCCGCTCCATGGTTCGCCCAGTAGCCAGCCCAAGAACAGCAGTAGATTTCTGTCGAACCCTATCTTCCAACAGCTGTGCCACCAACCCTACCGCCTGCTCTGCATCTGGCCTGATGATAACTTCCATGTTTAGGCCCTGTACTCAGAGTATTTGAGCATCACTGAGCTACCCGGGTACCATCCATATCAAATACATGACAGTGATCAGCCCAAAAACCCAAACTACAGGCATCTCCTGGTGCAAAGCTGCGCTCACCGTCTAGCTTCGCCACCAGCATCTGTTCATCTGGCAAGGTCATATGCAGAAATGACTCACCGCCTAAATGCTCAAACACGCTCACGGTGCCCTTAAATGGTCCGCCATCATTCAGCATTAAATGCTCTGGCCGTAGCCCAAGTTTGGCTTTTCCATTGGTAGCAGATGTTGAACAGATTGTTGAACCCGCAACCGTTACTGCATAGTCCTGTACTTCCGCATTCAGGAAATTCATTGCGGGAGAACCGATGAACCCTGCTACAAAGATATTCACCGGATTCCGGTAAAGTTCAAGCGGTGTACCTACTTGCTCCACACGGCCATCACGGAAAACCACAATACGATTAGCAAGCGTCATGGCTTCTACCTGATCATGAGTCACATACACCATAGTATTACCAAGGCGCTGATGCAGTTTTAGAATCTCAACGCGCATATGCACACGTAAGGAGGCATCTAAATTGGACAAAGGTTCATCAAACAGAAACACATCAGGCTCACGAACAATGGCACGTCCAATTGCTACCCGCTGGCGTTGACCACCAGAGAGCTCTCGGGGTTTTCGTTCCATCATGTCGGAAAGACCCAAGATCTCAGAGGCATTGTTAACTCGCTCTTCGATCTCCTTTTTATCTACCCCTGCATGCTTTAACGCAAAGCCTAAATTCCCACGCACATTCTTATGTGGATACAGTGCATACGATTGAAACACCATGGCAATGCCACGATCAGTTGGTGGCAAATGATCTACTCGCTTACCACCAATGGATATTTGCCCGGCCGAGAGTGTCTCAAGTCCTGCAATCATGCGCAGCATGGTGGACTTACCGCACCCACTGGGGCCGACGAACACAATCAGCTCACCATCTTTTACATCCAGGTTCATATCCCGGATAACTTCCGTTGCACCAAATGATTTTTTGATGCCTTTAAGTTCAAGCGTTGCCATGATTACCCCTTGACGGCACCAGCGGTAATACCGCGGATAAGTTGTTTCGAGAAGATGACGTACATAACCAGCACGGGCAGTATGGCAACCGATAGGGCTGCGAGCACAGCGCCCCAATTCACGGTGTATTGACCAATAAACTGTTGCACACCCAGGGTTACCGTTCGCGTCTCATCACCCGGTGAGAGAATTAATGGAAACCACAGGTCATTCCAGATAGGAATCATCGAAAATACGGCAACAGTTGCAATAACAGGTCGCACCAGCGGCACCACAACTTCAAAAAAGATTCGGTATTCAGATAATCCATCAATGCGCGCACTGTCCTTAATTTCCCGCGATACAGATCGTAAGAATTCCGTGAATATAAATATCGCTATAGGTAGTCCCTGGGCGGTATACACCAGTATCAAGGCGGTAAGCGTGTTCGCCAACCCCATATCAACAATCAGTTGCAGCAACGCTACCGTACCCAAGCGAATGGGCACCATGATGCCAACTATCAGGTAGATACCAATAAACGAATCCCCTGGAAACTGGTATTCCGACAGTGCATGTGCAGCCATTGCTCCCAATAACAAAATAAGGACCAATGCCACGCAGGTAACAATCATACTGTTACCAAAATACAACGGAAAATCACTATTACTCAGTACACTTGCATACCCTTTTCCAGAAAAACTATCGCCTAACGGCAATCCGGTTGGATCTCTGAAAATAGCCTTCCGACTCTTGAAGCTATTTATCAGAATGAGAATCAGGGGAAACAGCGCCAACAGCGAATAGGCAATCAGTACCGCATGAATTCCGGTGTTGGAAATACGCTCTTTAAGAATCATTTAGTGATCGTACCTCTGCAAGCGGCGTTGCACACCGAACAAGTACAGCCCTACACCAATAAGAATTATGAAGAACAAGGCCGACGCCACAGTAGCTCCCATATAGACATCACCAAGCTGTGCCTGAAAGCCGAAGAAGGTTCGAAATAAGAACGTACCCATCACATCAGTGGAATAGTTAGGTCCTGCCAGACCACCCTGGATGGAATAGATCAGATCAAAACTTGCGGTGAAGTTACCAATGTAGGTCAAGATACCCACCAGTCCAAGCGTTGGCAGAATTAGTGGCAATTTGACCTTCCAGAAAATCCACCAGCCATTAAGTCCATCGATGCGCGCAGCCTCGATAGTCTCTTCCGGCACATTCAGCAACGCGGCATAGAACAGCATCATGGGTATGCCCACATACTGCCAAATGGAAATTAGTGTGACAGTTATTAGCGCGGAGCTTTCCAGCCCTAACCAGGGTTGAAAAAAGCTGCCCATACCCAGCCAATTCATAAAGGCCGGTGTAATGCCCCACAGGGGCGACAAGATTAACTGCCAGATAAAACCAACCACCACTACGGAGAGTAAGGTGGGTATAAAGAATATCGTGCGGTACGTAGCAGCACCTTTTAAGTTCGGAATACTTAATAAAGCTGCCAGCGCCAGCGCAATTGGATTTTGTATCAGCATGTGCATAACGAAAAGCAGCACATTGTTCTTAAAGGCGTTCCAGAATTGCCCCGCCCAATGTGGCTCACCCATGAGTCTGACGTAGTTGGCGACACCTACAAATACACCGCCACCGTCGCCGGCTTGATATAGCGATAGGCGTAAGGATTCAATGATGGGGTAAATGGCAAAGACGGTATACAGCAGCGTCGCTGGGGCAACAAAAACGAAAATATACCAGCGTATAGGCGTGCTTTGTATTTGTTCAGTGACAATTGGCGTGCTTGAGTCTGGTGGCTTCATGAATAATCCAGTTTAGCAGTCAATGTATTAGTGGATAGGGCCAGCGATAATGGTTACCGCCGACCCCAGTGATATAAACCCCAGTAGCTTATGGCTTAAACCAGCTATCGAGATTCGCCTGAGCATCAGCTGCAGCTTCTTCCGGTGTCTGACTACCGTTTATTACGTTAGCTGCCAAGACCCACAGTTGATTACCTAATGGGTTTTCGCCACGAGATAAAATTTGGTGCGCTACGCGGATGGTCGGCTCACACTCACCGCGCATGGCGATAAAGTCTTTAGCCAGTGCATTCTCAACATTGATATCATGTGTAGACAATGAGAAAAAGCCAGGTGCAGCATTGGTTAACAACTCAGCAAATTCTGCTGATGTTGTCCACGCAAGGAATGTAAGAGCTGCATCTTTATTTTCAGAGGCAGCATTCATGCCGATGCCCATGTCAGTGTGATCACTGATGTAGCAAGAACTGTCAGCGTCTTTGGCAGGTGGTGCAAAGGCGCCAAGCTCGAAGTCTGCATTTTCTTGAAAGCCTGTGATTTCCCAAGAACCTGTTGGATAGATTGCCGCACGTCCTAGCGTGAACAGGTTTTGGCTATCTGTGTAGCCCTGTGCCTGAAAACCATTTCCTAAGTATGGAGTCCACTTGGCCATTTGACGAAAACCTTCAACAAAACCATCGTCAGTCATTTTTGCATCGCCAGAAAGCAGTCCTAAGCGACCTTCTTCACCACCCCAGTATGCTGGCCCAACATTGGTGTAACCCATGGTGGCAGCTTCCCACGCATCTTTGGTGCCCATAGCCAATGGGATGTAGCTACCTTCAGCCTTAATAGCATCGAGCACAGCGTAAAAGTCTGCTTCGGTTTTAGGAACCACAAGGTTCATTTCAGCAAAAGCATCTTTGTTGTACATGAAGCCGTGAATAACAGAGGCCATAGGTACGCAAAACGTTGCATCGCCTGCATCGGTAGACCATGCACCTTTAGCCACATCGGAGAAATTCACCAAACCTTCAAGGCTTGCGATATCTTCAAGGCTGCCAGCGTCGTACATAGCCAGTGCATTATCAAAAGGGCGACAGGTAATGATGTCACCGGCAGTGCCACCTGCCATGCGCGCATTTAACGCAGCGTTATATTCAGTAGCCGTGGTGGGTTTGAACTGAACATCAATTTCTGGATATTGTGCTTCGAACACAGGCAGTATGAGTTCATCCCACAACTTCTGATCTTCTGCGCGCCAACTTTCAATCGATATTACGGTCACCTCTGCCACGGCTGTACCACTTATACAAAGTGCTGTAGCTAGTAATCCGCCTTTCATTGCGGTGGTTAACATCGTGCCTTCTCCTTGTCTTTATCGTGTGTTGGAATGGCGATGGTATCTGAACTGTAAACCAGATACAATACAAATTAGATACAAATCACAGACAAATTAAATACGCTTTCCTGGAGTACCATGAGTCTGACAGTTGTTGTAGATGGTGGCGGTAGCGGCTGTCGCTTAGCCGCTTTCGATGCCCAAGGCGTTCGTTGCGCCACGGCAATCGATGGTCCAGCGAGCCTTACGCTTGGTGTCGAACAGGCATGGGCCCACATCAACCGCGGCATCTCATCTCTTGCAACGCAACTGGGAAATGCTGACGACTGGCTACCCTCGCGCCTGTGTATGGGCCTTGCTGGCTCTCTGCAGAGCACAAGGCGTGAGAATTTTCTGGCGTTAATACCGGGATCAATCGAACCTACTCTCGTCACTGATGGACACGCCCAGCTTGTTGGGGCATGTAATGGGCAGCCAGGGGCATGTCTTGCTATCGGTACCGGCAGCGTTCTACATTGGCTGGATGAACACGGGAAAACGAGGATGGCTGGAGGCTGGGGCTTCCCCATGGGTGACGAAGCATCTGGTGCCTGGTTAGGGGCACAGTTAATCAACGCGTATCTGTGGTACTACGATAATCAGCGATCTGGCAGCGAAGTTCCGCTTGTTTTCCAGACACTTGAGGCCCGTATGGGTCGTGAAATATCAGATATTCAAGTGTGGTCAACCAAAACGAACTCAACCGAGCTTGCCAGTCTCGCACCCACTATCGTGGAAGCTGCGGAACAAGGCGATGAGCTAGCCAATTCAATTCTCGATCATGGCGCTGAGCTTATTCAACACTTATTGGACATCGCCCCATCAGCACTACCGATTTACCTCATTGGTGGCCTAGGCAATACTTATCTGCCACGACTCGACCAGATCGTTCGTGACCGCTGCCAAGCCCCTCACGGCGATGCGCTCAGCGGCTTGTACAACATCTCTCAATCAGGGCAGCAGGGCCAATCATGAGCGGTCCCATGTACTTGCAAATCGCTGATAAGGTGCGTACCAGTGTCGCTAATGGCCACTATCGAACTGGTCAAGTATTACCCGCCGAACGCGAGTTCATGGAGCATTTTTCAGTCTCACGAGTCACTGTAAGGCGCGCTCTCAAAGAACTTGTTAATGAGGAGCTACTGGAGTCGCGCCAAGGCTCTGGCTACGTCGTTCAATCAGCGTCCTATCTGAAGCAACCACTGAATCGGATAACGAGTTTTTCCGAAGATTGCCTGTCTCGGGGTCTCACACCCGGCTCCATTCTTATTAGCCGCAAGCCCGGTAAAAGCAATGCAGACGAAAGTACGCATTTTGGCGTTGCGCAAGGAACAGAGGTGTTGAGGGTTAAACGTGTGCGCACTGGCGATGGCGAGCCTTTACTCGTTGAGCATGCCACCCTGCTCGCCTCCAAAGCACCCGAATGGCCATGGCCTGACGGTAGTTTATATTTAGCCATGAAAGACACCAATACCGTCCCAGTGCTCGTACAGCAACAGTATGTGCCAGTACTGCCGACTCGGTCTCTCGCCAAACATTTAGAAGTAGATGAAGCGACGCCAGTGATGTTGGTGATTCGTGCAGGGTTTGCTGAAGACAAATCACCCGTAGAATACTCGCACTGCTGGTTTCGGCCTGATCGTTGGACCTTCGCTCATGAAATCCATCGCTAACTGACTATGAACAACAACGCGATTACACAGACCAAAGGTCGGTGGTGGACCACAGATGGGTTCGTTGACGGCGTCTGTCATCACAACGCTACGGTGCAGACAATAGAAGCTGTTCCACAGCCTGACTCATGTCCCATTTTTCTACCAGCGCCGGTTGATCTGCATGTGCACGGCGGCGGCGGACACGACTGCATGAGTGGTGAAGCGGCCATCAGAGGCACTTTACTCACACACTCCCAACATGGTACGGGGTCTTTATTGGCAACATCTGTTACTGCTCCGTTTAAAGAAACCAGCGATTTCGTAAAAAATGCTTCACGTGTTATGAATTTCCCCGATGAAGGGGCAGCAACGCTTCTCGGCGTACATCTGGAAGGTCCCTTTATCAATCCTGACAAGCTTGGCGCACAACCGCCCTTCGCTGCAGGCGTAAATCTTGACCAACTCGAATCATGGTTAGATAGTGGAGTTGTCAAAGTGATCACCTATGCCCCTGAACTAGATCCGCACGGCGATCTGATCACGCTATGTAATTGTTATGACGTCCGCGTTCAAATAGGACACACCGACTGTTCATGGCAGCAAGCACATAAAGCATTGCTAGCCGGTTGCGGCATCACTCATTTATACAATGCCATGAGCGGTGTCACTCATCGCGACGGCGGTGCAGCTACTGCAGCCCTGGCCTACGCGGAGTTCGCTGAAATCATCCTCGATGGTTTACATGTCGACAGAGCGGCTTTCGATGTCGCGCGCCGTGCTATTCCAAAACTCTATAGCGTTACTGATGCGACAGCAGCGTCTGGTATGCCCGACGGTGATTACAAGCTTGGTTCTTTAAGTGTACGTAAGGAAAATAATCGGGTCCTGCTTGCAGATGGCACAACGGCGGGTAGCTGCCTGACACAGCGTAAGGTTATCTCCCTGCTGCGAGAGTGGGATATTGATTGGCACACTATCGGCGCAATGATTAGTGCCATTCCGGCTAGCTGGATTAGGAATGATGCGGTTGGCAACATCACTCCAGGTGCTACTGCGCATTGGCTTGAAATAAATGATGATGTGGCTGCTGCGCTTTGGTTGTCTGGAGAACGCATCGCTTTTGGCGTAGATGATTAATGGAGCTGTATATGGAATTAAATACGGGTTCTTGCCTTTGCAAATCTGTAACTTACAAAATTAGTAGCGTACCCCATGATTGCTGCTTCTGTCATTGTTCCATTTGCAGAAGATTGACAGGCTCCTCCTACGGCACGTACGGCACTGTTGCCAAGCACCACTTTCGATGGACTGCAGGAAAAGAGCTTCTGGGCACCTATGCTCAAAATGAGCAGATGCGAAGATTATTTTGTACCGCATGTGGCTCGTACTTGATTACTTTGTATGAACTAGCGTCTGAAGATGTCTACTTGTCGCTCGGCTGCCTTGAAAACGACGAGAATATCAAGATTGCCTATCAGCAGTTTGTAGGCAGTAAGGCAAGTTGGACAACGATTAATCAAAGTATCTTGCAACACTATGAATGGCCTGAATGAGTGGCTTTGTATGAGTCCGCCTCGGCGTGCTATTAAAGGCGATGATAATATCGTTGAACTTGACGTTAGGTAGATTCGGACAGATATGCCGTGCTTGAAAATGGCTTAACAAAAATAGGTTTTGGTGGTGGCTGTCACTGGTGTACGGAAGCCGTATTCCAAACACTGAGGGGAGTCTCATCCGTAAATCAGGGGTTTATCAGTTCAACTAAGCCTAATGAGTTTTACTCCGAAGCCGTCATAGTTAGCTACGATTCACGCATCATTGATTTAAATTCTTTAATTGAGATTCACACCAGAACCCACTCCAGCACATCTACACACCGCCTGCGAGACAAATACCGTAGTGCCGTCTATTACTTCTCTGACTCACAATCTGCTGAAGCCACGCAGGCTTTAGAAAAAATACAGACTGATTTTACAAAGAAAATTATCACAGAGATACTTCCGTTTGTGGCATTCAAAGAATCGGGTGAGCAATATCAAAACTACTACCAGCAAGGCCCAGAAAAACCGTTTTGTAAACTCTATATTGATCCTAAACTTGATCGTATACGCACTAAATATTCACATTTAGTCTGATTTTCAATATAAGTAGCATCGATGGGAGTTGTTGTAAATTACTGATGAAGCATAACTAGGCCTGCGTAAAGTACTAGACGTGAGTAGCTATTTACCGATACCTAAATAAAGGTAACCAACAAACCACCCATTATACAAGCGGCTTTAGCCCCCCAATGCTGGTACCCGATCAAGCCAAACGACACTGCTGACAACCCAACACCGATTTTCACAAACGTAAGCACTGCCCATAGCGGTTGGTCTGCTAGTTCAATAATCAGCGGGTTCGCAATAATCCCCAGTGGAATTAAATATAGCCCTACCCCTAACGCCATGGCTGTCAGGGCTACCTTTAGCCAATTCTCATCCACCATCCCTGCAGCAATAAATACAGCTCCACATACCGGTGGTGTGATCGTTGATAACAATGCAAACCAAAAAACGAACAAGTGCGCCTGCAAAGGATCTAAACCGAGTTTGATCAGTGCAGGTCCAGCTACTGACACACAGATCACATAAGCAGCCGTAGTTGGTACTTCCATGCCCAAAATCAAGCAGGCCAATGCGGTAAGCAACAGCGAAGGCCATAGCAAACCACCAGAGCCCGAGAGTATAAGTGACGTAATTTTTACTCCTAAACCGGTAATAGATAACACGCCAATGATGATTGAGGCGCACAGAATTATCGATGCAATTACTGACACCTGCTTGCCAGCATTGATACAAACATGCTCAATTCGTATCACCGTTCTGTGCCAATCGAATGAAAGTTTCGCATCCAAAAACAACAACAAAACACCCGCCAGTAGTGCAATACACGCTGCGTACTGAGGCGTAAAACCTTTGGAAAACATTGCCCAAAGCAACAGGGTAAATGGGATTATAAAAAACCCAGCTGTTATTAATACCGCTGATAATGGAGGTTTCTCACTTTCATCAATACCTTTCAAATCATAGTGCCGCGTATAGGCGTTGATACCCACCCAAACGATCAGGAAAAACAACAGCGCCGGTAAAAATGCTGCCGACATGATGCGAACGTAAGGCACCCCTGTAAGCTCCACCATGACAAAAGCACCAGCACCCATTAACGGCGGCATAATCTGCCCACCCGATGAGGCCACCGCCTCAACAGCTGCAGCAAGTCGCTTCGGATACCCCAGCTTAATCATGGCAGGCAGCGTGATCGCGCCGGTAGATGCTACGTTAGCCGAAGCAGAACCTGAGATGGAACCAAACAGTGCCGATGAAATGACTGAAACCTTGGCAGCGCCACCTTTGAGTCTCCCAGCGGCGGCAGCGGCAACATTCATAAAACCTTGGCCCGCTTCTCCTGCATTCAACACCGCACCAAATATAACGAAGATGGCCACAACACCTACCGATATTCCAGTGAGACTGCCCCAGATACCACCTTCTGCAATAGTAAGTGTTCCGAGAAAACTCTTTAGCGGGGTACCCGAATGCCCAAATTCACTTGGTATGTACTGCCCAAACAAACCGTAGCCCAAAGCGACAACGGCGACTAATGGTAATGGCCAGCCAATCGCACGACGTGCCGTTTCAATAACAACCAGCAACAAGCAAACGGCGACACCAATCTGGAAATCATTCTCCAAAAATCCATATTGGTCACTGAGTTGTGATTGATTGAACGCGATCCATAAACAGGATGTCACCCCGACAAGGGCAATCACTATGCCTGTGATTCGCGATATGCCTGCCTGGCTTGCAAATACCAATACCCATGGCAATGCCAGCGCCATATGCACGGGCCGTGCAATAAGATTGGGTACCAGGCCATAAAATATCAGCCCGAGATGAAGGAGGATGGTCAGCGCACCGAGCGCTACCCAGAAATACGAAGAAGGCGAGCGTTTATCCGCCTCCTTCGCAACGCTCCCTTTTAAGCTTTCCACTTTAGGAGTTAACTGCCGTATCAAAAACAGTTTCAGCTTTATAAAGCAGCTATCTATTTCTGAGCATCTGTCAGAGTAAAGCCAGCTTCTTCGTAGTATTGAATAGCACCGGGGTGAATCTTCCCACTGATATTAGCCATAAATGACTCATCAACTCCATTCCACCAGGGTGCGCCCTCACCCATGCTTTGCTTACCCTCCCAAAATGTTTTGGTCATTGCATAGGCAGCATCGTCACTCATGGCTGTCGTTGTAAAGGCGACAACCGGCAAAGATGTTGTTGTAATATCAGCATCCTGACCAGCGTAGGTACCTGCAGGAATTACCAACTTTAAACGTTTGGACTGTGCAATCTGATCATCGCTAAGTGAAATCACCGTAACGCCTGTAGATGCGGCTGCTTCGATTACATTGGGAGCAGGATAAGAGCCAGCTGTTACGAACCCATCAATTTGTCCGTTTTTGAGTGCACCTACTGCGTTAGAGAGTTCAACCTCTGCCAGTTCTACTTTACCTTCCAAACCAAACAGCTTTAGGTACTTCGCACCTTCAGTAGCACCAAAAGAGCCTTTGCCCAACAAAATGGTTTTACCTTCCATACTTGTAAAATCAGTGATGCCGCTATCAGCCGACATGACAAAATGCATGGTGAGCGATGGTATTGGGAACAAAGCTCGAATCTCATCAAATTTTGGATCGCCTTTTCCCTCAAACATGGCTTTAGCACCTTGTGCGAGTTTGACGAGTATCGGAGGTGTCGTAAATACATAGTCAGCACCGCGTGCCCTGACTTCCATAACATTTTGAACCGAGCCTTGGCTCTCTTCTACTGTTACGATGATGTCACCATTGGAACCCGACTTCATCGCTTCGGAAATCTGCACACCCATCTGGTAGTACGATGATGTGGATTTTGCTGATTTGTAGGTGATACGGGTTTCAGCACTGGCAGGCAATGCAAACGCTAAAGCACTTGAGACCAGAGCGGCGACACCAATTTTTCCAATCAGTTTTTTCATTAAACAAAATCTCCATTATTAAGCCACATCTTAGCTACCCAGTGTAACGAATCGACGCATACGTGGCCATGCATAAACACACATTACATCAAGGGGTTAGCCAATACTCAGATCGACCTGATAGTTTTCTGAATAGTCTGAAAAGCAGATCTATTCACAATAATATTCACAACCGTGATGGTGTACACCGTAAATTACCTATGGCATGCTGAATAATCAACAAGTTACCGGGTCCCGATATTGACAGAATCCTATGGCTTGAATACC
>JBLIIE010000011.1:0-56825 GCA_047634635.1 Granulosicoccus sp.
TCATATTCAGAATCTTCTGGGTGTCTCAATAGCTGTGCAGAAGCGCCAGCGCGCAGTTGGTAAAGCTGATTGTTATACCGGCGTTTGGGCTCACCATGCGCATAAGGATAGTCAGCCCCTAGAAGCCGGTGATTTGGAAGAGGACATGAATGCAGCTGCGAAAATTGGCGATGATGCTCTAATGAAGCAAGCGGGCGCACAGGTTCGTCCAGAAGCTTTTACACATGGCTCATCCAAACAACGGCAGGAGTGGTTGTATCGTAGTTTGGAAAGCGGTGATCCACAGCAGTGTGATTCATTCGCAAGCTAACAACTGAGATCAATTTCTACCATGCGTATGGATCGAGAAGAATTTTTGGCGTGCCCATCTAAGCGAGTTACTTTGTTGGGAATGTCGGGAGTAGGTAAAACCCGGCTAGCCAATATGTTGCGCGATGATCAGTGGTTTCATTATTCCGTAGATTATCGAATTGGTACTCGGTATCTGGATGAGCCAATCCTTGATAACATCAAGAGCCAGGCTATGCAGGTTCCTTTCCTCAAGGATTTGCTCTTATCAGATTCTATCTACATCAGCAATAACATCACGGTAGATAATCTGGAACCGTTGTCAACGTTTCTTGGAATGTTAGGTGATCCGGACAAGGGTGGGCTTGCCCTGTCAGAATTTAAACGACGACAAAAGCTGCACTTGCGTGGTGAAATTGATGCCACGCGCGACGTTCAGTCTTTCATTGAGAAAGTAAAAACTATCTATGGTTACGATCATTTTTTGAATGATGCCAGTGGTAGTTTCTGTGAAATTGATGATAAGTCTGTTATCGAATCTGTGGCTAAAAACACTTTGATGATTTACATCAAAACCAGTCCGGAGGATGAGGCATTTCTGATTGAGCGATCTGCTAAAAATCCCAAGCCACTGTACTACCGTGAGCCTTTTCTTGATGCCCAGTTAGCAGATTATTATGTTGAAACTGGATTGGAGTACACTGCGCAAATTGATCCGTCGGAGTTTGTTCGCTGGGTGTTTCCTCGATTATTCAAAACTCGCTTACCGCGTTATGAAGCCATCGCAGACGCTCATGGCTATGTGATTTCTGCCCGTGATGCATTTGAAGTTCAAAATGCGGACGAGTTCTTGCAGTTGATCGGCGATGCACTGTAGTTTCGAATGATTATGACCATACCCTGTTGGCGTTATTTCTTGCTAACGTTGCTGATAGTTGAGGTTGTCTGATGCCATTGGTCGCTCACAATGATCTTCCAAGCTTTGAACGTCTCCGCGGCGAAGGATATCGAATCCTTTCACCCGAGCGAGCAAAGTTTCAAGATATACGTGCCCTACATATTGGATTATTAAACATGATGCCCGATGCGGCATTAGGTGCTACCGAGCGGCAGTTTTTCCGGCTTGTGAGTTCCAGCAATCCAATCTCGCAGTTCTACATCCACCCGTTTACTTTGGACGAAATTCCTCGTGGTGAGATGGCACAGCGTCATATCGATCAATTTTACGAACCTCTTTCTTCAATTATGGAACATGGTTTGGATGCCTTGATCATCACTGGTGCCAATGTGACTAGGCCAAATCTTGCTGAAGAAGTTTTTTGGGAACCCCTGTGTAAGGTAATTGATTGGGCTGATAAGCATGTTGCTTCAACCTTGTGTTCTTGCCTCGCGACCCACGCTGTTGTATTGGCCCGTCACGATATTCGACGTCAGGGGTTGGGAAAAAAGTGTTGGGGGGTCTATGAGCATGATGTGGTCAAGAAGGATCACCCGTTGGCGCAGGATATCAATACCCGTGTTGTTGTGCCACATTCGCGCTTTAATGAAGTCACCGAGGAACAGTTGACCAATGCAGGCTTACACGTGCTCATTTCTGGTGCAGAGCCAGGCGTTCAGTTGGCGGTGAGTGCCGATGGATTTAGAACGGTGTTTTTTCAGGGGCATCCAGAGTACGACAGCATTAGTCTGATGAAGGAATACAAAAGAGACGTAGGTGAATTCATAAAAGGGCACTTGGCTGACTATCCACCGATTCCGCAGCACTACTTTGACAGGCATACCAAGGCTCTGTTTGATGAATACAAAGATCGAGTCCGAGAGAGCGTTGAGAAAAGTCTGTTTGCTCCTGCGTTTCCTGAGAATTTGGTAACTCACCGCCTACCTAACACCTGGCATGACAGCGCTGAGGCTCTGGTGGGAAACTGGATTGGTCTGGTCTATCAAATAACCCATCGAGATCGGACTCGCCAGTTTATGGATGGTGTTGACGAAGATGATCCTCTTGGATGGTTAGCTGGGGATGTGTCCCGCCTCACGTAGTTGGCGCATTGGCTGCATGTGGTATTGAGTAGAGCCGATAGTTAACATCGGGAAATCACCTCAATTGCAGCTGTGGTTATGGGCAGAAGGTCTTATTTGTTACGAGATACTCAATATCTTGTTTTTGCGTTTTTCGTGGTTTTGGTATCGTTGAATTCGGTGTCGGCCGCTGAGCGTGCACACGATATCGAACCCATTCCATCATGGGTTATTCCGGTGCCAGCATTTGGCACATTCCCATCAGTGGATGTCGAATTGCAGCATGGTTACCATGATCAGCTGAGTGATTTGCAAATCAATGGTATTGAAAGGGGTAACATGCGTGTTTTTAGCGCCGTGGAATACTTATTGACAAATACCTTTGGTGTTGAGAATTTCTCAGATATTGAAATTTCCTATGACCCCACCTATCAGACTCTGAGTTTGCATGAGCTGATTATTAAACGCGATGACGTTCAGATAAACAGGCTCGACACTACAAGTTTCCATGTCATTCAATCTGAATTTGATGACGCAAAGCTGGTTTATAATGGTACTCAGACTCTGAGTGCTGTGCTCGATGGTGTTCAGGTAGGGGACATAATACGATTCTCATATACCTTGGCTGGAGAAAATCCGGTGTTTGCTGGTAATCGTGAGTTTCATGTTAATACTGAGCTGTGGACGCAGCTAGACCGTCAGTACGTTCGGATATTGAGCGCGTCAGATAATCCACTTAACCGTCGAATCCGAGGGGCTGATGTCTCTCTGGCTGTTAAGGACAGACTTGGTGTTCAGGAAATTGTGTTTGATCAGCGTAGTGTGTCTAAATTCAGAACAGAAAATGGAGTTCCAAGTTGGCATGAGTCTCAGGGAACCATTGTTTTTAGCGACATGGACAGTTGGCAAGATGTAGTGGAATGGGCAATCCCTTTGTACCAATTACCTGAATTCGTACCTGAGGAAGTTGTTCAAATCGCGGACGCTATCAAACAATCGTATCGCAGTCGTGATGAGCAAATTGGAGCAGCCCTAAGATGGGTGCAAGAAGAGATACGGTACTACGATGTTGAGCTAGGAGCTAACTCACATCTGCCGGCCCAACCGGACACCACGCTGATGCGCAGATTCGGTGATTCAAAAGATAAAACTGTGTTGACCATAGCAATCTTGCGCGAGCTGAACATTGAAGCATCTGCTGCTTTGGTAAATACTCAGCGTGGTCTTGAAGCTGGCAATTACCCTTTCAGAATGCATGCTTTCAATCATGTCGTTGTGCATGTGGAGAGCAACGGAAACTCTCATTTTGTAGATCCGTCAAGACGTGGTCAAACAGGTGCTTTGGGTAAACTTTACGAGCCCAACTATGGACGTGCTTTGGTGTTAGAGCCTTATAGCGTCGATCTTGTTGCTATGGATGATTCACAATCTACTGCTCAACAATCTGTAATTAAAGAATTAACGTTACCTGATGAATGGTCAGATCTAATGCGCACATCGATGGATAACAGCGCTAATAACTCTGAGCATGCGGCGGGGTTGAAAGTGATCTCTCAAAAACAAGGTCTACTGGCAGAACAAGTTAGGCAGAGCCTGGAGTTTGGTGGAGAGAGTTTTCTTAATAGAACGTATCTTGATTACTATCAGGTGTTGTTTCCTTCAATATCTGTGGCTGATTCCTTGAAGCATAGTGATAATGCCGACAACAATTCTACTTTTGTTGAAAGCTACGCTATTGATAATTTCTGGGATTTCAATGAAAAGGTAGGTAAGCATCGTTGGTTGTATGCTGATGAAATCATCGGATATTTAGACTTACCGGAAAAGGCGGTAAACCGTGAGCGACCCTATGAGATATCTCATCCGGTTAGTATTTCAGAAACATGGGTAGTTCCAGCATCAGCCAATGTACGAATGCATTTAGAAGAGGCCACTGTTGAGAATAAATGGTTATCATTTTCGAAGACCATTTCTAATGATGAAGAGAAAAGACAGGTTACCATTACCTTTGCGTACGCTACGTTGACGAATGAAGTGGCAGCAAGGGATTTTGATATATATGTTGCATCGGTGGAGAAAATAAATGATCAAGCCTCCTTCTACCTACAACATTCACCTGTGTTGGCTGCAGCAACACAGGCTGCACCAGTGCCATGGAATACAGCAAAAATCAAGTTCTGGGTGGTTTTTATTGCGATGATATACTTCATCGGTTGGTGGTTGCATTATAAGAAAAAATATCGCAAAACAATCGATTATTATTCAGATGGAAATTTGCATTATAAGTAATTGATCAAGGCCTTTTTAAGGCTGATAATTATTAAATCGAAGTTTTTATCATGACATCATCACAAGATTATTTGCTGAAGTTGTCGGCCCTAGTATTCCTTGTACTTGGTGTTGCCACAATTATAGGCAAGATTCTTAGTATAAAAAATACCACCTCCAACACAGCTGTCATTGACAATCTTAATGTTCGCATTAATGCCTAGTGAGTCATGGTTGTGTTAATGGGAATTGCCTTTATGGGTGGCAAGGCTGGTGTGATAATTCTATTCAGTGCTTGCTCGTACGCAGCTTTACGCAAATTTATCATTCTGACTAAAAAAATGAGAGGACAATTGAGTATTTTCTCTACCTTTTTTTGTGGTATTGCCTATTCAGTACGTGTTTTTTTGGTATGAGTGGTATTCCATATTGATACCAATTGAGGCATTCTTGCTACTACCTATGGCTGTGGCATTGCGAGGCATTGCGAGGCAGCACCGATCAGTATCTGGTTCGTATAGCGGAGACACAATGGGCTCTCATGAATTGTGTATTCTTTGCCTCCCACGTGCCAGTACCCCTTGTCCTGTGCGCAATTGTTGTGGAATTCTCTGGAGGTAACGAGCTGTAAATTCAGCCGACATTATTATTGTCTTTGAGTTTGTGGATTTGTGGATTTGTGGATTTGTGGATTTGTGGATTTGCGGCTTTGGCTGTGTGGTCACTATCTGGCTAAGAATTAACTATTTACTGCAACGACTTAATTATTAGCCAGTGGTGTCAAAACCAAATGATCAGCCACTAGGGTGTTTAGTCCGATTGGTAGCTAAGAGGGCATCATCTTTTTCTTAATCTGATTGCATCAATAACGGTCAATTTACCTGCACGGTTGTAAGTATGCGTCCCTATTACTTGGTCATCCCATTTTGGTTCCAATCTTGAGATTAGAGTCTCTTGATATTTTTCTGGAGTCATCGTCTGTATTTCGGAAATACTGAATCCGTATCCATAATGCTGGCTACAGTTTTGTGCGGGTCGATATAGTTTTCCGTTGTGACTGAATACGGCTCCTGCAGGTCTGGCTTGGCGGACATCGGAACTAATCGGGTTGGCAGGATGTGGTTGCCAGTTGCCATCACGGAAATCCTTGGTAAAGTACAAGTTACATTCGTCCCAACGACTCGTGCGATTCCCGTTAGATTGACAGCCAAATAGCCACCATAGACCGTCATGGAAATAGAGTGTGGCATCGACCAGTTGTACGTCGCTCATGATGTCTTGAACATATTCCCATTTGTGGGGGAATTCAGTGCAGCGAAAAAGCTCAACTGAGTTGTTTGAAACTGACTCGGGAATCATGTAAAGCTCATCGTCATGTTCCAGAAGGAATGGATACGACAAATGATAGTCAGTCTCCAGGCAACGTTGAGGTTCACCGATGTTCCCTTCAGAATCCATCTCGATTACCGAAATATGACCCTTCGCAGTAGCGTAGGGATATTCTTCGACATAGATATAGTACGTTCCATCTCTTTCTAAGACGAATGGATCAGCCCAGAAGCAATCCTTTGGTGGTATGAGAGACTCGTAACGACGGGGTGACGTGAGTACCTTGTCGCTGAATTGGAACATCAATATCCATTGATCGATATAACGCTTATTACGAGCAACGTATTTTACTTTTTCCCAGAATTTATTTATCGATAGTTGTAGGTATTTTTTAGGTGTTGGGTATTTAAACAGTCCATGAGAATAGAATTGGAAGTCTAATTGTTCTGGTAGTCGATCAGGTGCAAAAAAAGCATCAGCACCGAGCAGGTGTAGCCTTTTCAGCTCTCTGGAAATCATGGACTGAGACTTCCAATACAAATTATTTCTAGTTTGAGCTAGTGAAAATCGATCAACAGGGCCTTGTCCTCGGCTCAAGATCAACCCATTGCTAATTTCTGAATTGAGCTTCTGCAAGATGGACCCAACGGTATTCCAGGATTGCATTGTTTCCCAATAGGCTGGTGGTCCCCCACGATTGACGCGATTGTCCCCATGGTGCAGGGACCAAACGCCGTGCTTAGCTACATGCAGAATTTTACCGTCGAGAATACTGAAGCCTATGCGAATAATTACGTCAAGATTGTATGAGTCAATAGTTTTAATATCAGCGTCGTTAAAACGATCTACGTATTGTGTTTTCTGTGTATCGACATACAGTGAATCGACCCCGTCGAGCTGTTCTGTTAGGTTGCAAGGCACGAATGCGTCCCGGACCCTACTTGCTCCTTCAGCAAATCTTTGATGGATTGTTACCGCTATTTTCATGATTATGCGATCGAGTATTCCGTTATTCAGACTCTCATCGACTCGCGCTGGGCCATTGTCATACATTCGAAGTGCAATGGTGCCGTAGCTACCCTCCTGAATTTCATCCAACAATACTTTTACCCACTCGGGCACCGTATCACCGTTCAGTAACAGGCCTATCCTTAGTGAAGGATTACTCATGTGTCACTGTTAGCCACGTCGTGTGGATTCATCAGATGTGGCTGTCATTGCGTACCAAACGTTTTGCACAATGGACAGGTAGTTCACGATCTGTTCCAAAACATGCAATATCGCAGTGACAGTATTGGATTATTTACCCCCTTTGCACGCCTAGCAATCGGTGGCGAATGGAGCAAGGCGGATAGTGTTAGGCCAACAGATTGAGCATGAGCAGACTGACTATTAAGAAGAGTACCGTCATGATACCGCCAGCTCTCATGAAATCAGCTACCTGGTATCCACCAGGGCCCATGATGAGGGCGTTAACCTGATGAGTGGGTATGAGAAAGGAGTTGGATGTAGAGATTGCGACAGTTAACGCAAAGATGCCAGGATCTGCGCCCACAGCGACTGCGATGTTAACTGCTAATGGCACGAGTAGGACGGTAGCGCCGATGTTGGACATGACTAGAGTGAAAAACGTTGCGAGTAGCGCGATGACAACTTGCAGAACCCAATGGGGTACATCACCGACCAACTGGAGGATTTCCTGAGCAATCCACGCAGCGGTGCCTGATTGGTCAACGGCAACTCCCAGAGGGATAAGGCTTGCGAGTAGAAAAACTGTTTGCCAGCTTACTGCATCGTATGCTTCATCGATGGTAAGTACGCCTGATAGAATCATGCCCACTGCGCCTGTAAGCAGTGAAATTGATAGGCTGTCGGTAATCAGAAATAGGATTAATGCGATTGAAAAGAAAACAACAGCTTCACGAACCTTGTTGGTTCTCAAATCCTCGTATTTGACGTCAGTCGCCAATACAAAATCACGGTTTCTGGATAGATGTTTCAAATCTTTCCAGCTGGCGTGCACAACAAGAGTGTCGCCTACGTGCAGTTTCTGGTCCCTAAAACCTCGCTTGATAATTTCCTCATTACGGTAAATTTGCAAAATGTTGGTGCCAAAATTTCTACGTGGCTTTACATCTCCAATTAATTGCCCAACCAGGCTGGAGCCAGGTGGAATTACAACTTCGGCTATGCCGCCGTGCTGGGCATTGAGTACATCGGCAAATCGATCTGGTTCACCTAGAATATCCCAGCTATTTTCTTCGCAAAACTTGGCTATCTGCTCACGATCGCCCATCAGTCCAAGGCGGGTGTTAACCCAAATCATCTCTTCTCGATCTGGCGGAACCTTTACAACATCACCGCTGTAGAGTGCCAGCATTAATGGCGTGTTAGAGCTCGTCTCTTCGACCTGATGAATTGACATTCCCACTTGTGGACTGTCGTCAGTAATACGAACCTCGACGAGCTCCCCTTTAATTCCATACAGTTTTTCAAAGTACTCAGTTACACGTGAGGTGCGGTTACTGTCCGTCTCGCTACGCGTGGGGAGTACAAATTTACCAGCAATAATGAAATATAGAATTCCTGTAATGACTAGAGCAATACCGATAGGTGTCACTGCAAACAATCCGAAAGTCTCCATTTGCTGATCCGCAGGCAACGTTTTGTTGGAAGATATAAGCAGGTCGTTGAGCAGTATTAGTGGGCTTGAGCCAATCATCGTGACTGTGCCGCCGAGAATTGCACAAAAACCCATAGGCATTAGTAAACGGGACATTGGAATGTCAGTTCTTGTGCTTATTCGAGAAACAACGGGCAGAAACAGGGCGGCGGCACCTATGTTTTGCATGAAGCTTGAGATGAATGCCACGGTACCGGACACCAGTGGAATAATGCGTTTTTCTGTTTTACCGCCTTTTTGCAATATGACGGATGCCAGCTTACCCATTAGTCCGGTTTTATCGAGACCAGCACCAATAATCATAACGGCGATAACAGAAATGACTGCATTACTGGAAAAGCCGGAAAACAAATCTTGCCGGTGGATGATAGGTTCGATGCTGGGCACCATGGTGCTCAGGCCAAGTAACACCATGACGCAAATTGCAGCCAGATCTACTCTGACAATTTCAAATGCGAACAAAAAGATCGTGACGCAAAGCAGGCCCAACACCAACGATATTTCAATGTTCAGTGTGAGCGTTTCCATTACGGCAGGAATCCGAGTGGGATTAAACAATTCACCACGTTAATCTGTCAGCTCCGCGAGTACAACAAGTCGATAACATCATGCCCCAGACGATGTCCACGTTTCTCGAACCTAGTCACGGGCCGCCATGCCGGACGCTCAGAGCCTTGACCGGGACCTGCACAGTTGATAAATCGATCGTCCTGTTCGAGGCGTTCTATCATCCACTCGCCATACTCAGCCCAGTCTGTTGCACAGTGCAGAATACCGCCAGGCTTCAGTGTTCTTGCTACAGCATTCAGGAAGTCTTGCTGCACAATTCGACGTTTGTGGTGGCGCTTTTTATGCCAAGGGTCAGGAAAGAGCAGCAAGACCTTATCAAGGCTTGCGGGTTCGAGCATACTCTCGAGAATTTCCATGGCGTCATGTTGAACAAGCCGGACATTGGATAAATTATGTTGCTCAACACCAATAAGTGCGTGTCCGATGCCAGACTCATGGACTTCTGCACCAAGAATATTGGTGTCAGGATTACTGGTAGCCATGCTGAGCAGGACGTCACCATTGCCAAAACCAATTTCCATCCAAGCAGGGCCTTCACGATCAAACGCCTCTGCCAGATTGATGGTGGTTTCGCGAAATTTGAGACCGAATTTTGGAAGTAACCGTTGGAGTGCATCGGTTTGTGCCGCAGTTGTACGGCCATTTCGCACTACAAAGCTACGGATAGAACGTCCTGTAAGACGATTCTCAGAATGGAGTTCTGCGGCTGGCTGACTGTCTTGATCGATCTGGTCGGGCGCGATCCGGTTGGGCGCGATCCGGTCAGGCCTGACCGGGTCAGGGATACTCATCGAAACTCCGTTAAACGGTCCGCCCCAGTGGCAGACACAATACACAACTAGACCACCATTATAGGTGCCCCCGTCAGCAGAGTCGGGTCGATTTTGGTGTCATTTGTGGTTTTAGTGTGCGTCCAGCAGCACAAAGTACTAACTGGACGCAATTAGCAAGATCAGGGTTCTAGCGACGTCCTCCGCGCTTTCCACCCTTTCTAGGCTCTTCGAATTGTACTTTCAACGATTTATCACCGATGATTTTTCCATTCAGAGCTGCAATAGCCGCACGCGCTTCATGGCCTTCCATTTCGATGAAACCAAAGCCCTTGCACTTGCCAGTAAATACGTCTGAAGCAAGTTTGATGGAGCGTACTTTTCCGTACTCGTTGAACATTTCTGTCACAGTATCTTCCGTGGACTCCAGAGGCAGGCCACCAACAAACATCTTTTTCACGTATAAACCTCGTAGTTCGAAATAGGTCTTACGATGCCAAGACAATGCGCTGCCGCCAGCTGCGCAAATTACGCACTGGAAGGGCATTGTCTACATCGTTTGATTTCAGTATTACCCGTGCAGGTGCGAAGGATCGCGGTATTTCCAGATTTGGGAAATGTGCTGTACAGGAGGCTACTAACAATGAATAGCTCTGATGAGTGTACTCCTAAGTTGGCTCCTTTGCTAGGTGAACTCAGTTTCTATGATCAGGGTTTCCTTGTCCTTTCTTGTCAGCTGCTTTATTTTCCATTCACGCTGACTCGCTGTAGAGCGATCATTCTCTGGCTGCCGATAGACAAGCTTGACCGGACGACGGCCACGAGTATAGCTAGCTCCACGGGCTGAGTTGTTGTGTTCGGCGACTCGTCGTTCTGTATCGGTGGTAATTCCTGTGTACAGTGTCCCATCGTTACACAGTACTATATAGACATACCACGGTCTTTGATCCGCAGATGAATCCCCAGAATCCTGATGCTGCATTTGGCGCACTGCAGCGTGTTTACGGTCGCAAGGCTTATCACTGTCTTTCACTGCTGCGCATTTGCGTTGTTGGTGTAGGAGGGGTCGGCTCGTGGGCTGTCGAGTCGTTGGCACGGACGGGTGTTGGGCATATAACCATAATAGACCACGATGATATTGCAACCAGTAATATCAACCGTCAACTTCATGCTTTGCACAGCACAGTGGACGAGTCCAAAGTGCAAATTATGAAGAAGAGAGTTGAAGATATTAATCCAGCCTGCCAGCTGCACGCGGAAGATGACTTTCTTGCCGAAAAAAACCTTGAGCATTATTTGCAACGGGATTTTGACGTTGTGATTGACGCTATCGATAACATTCGTTTCAAAGCAGCAATGATTGCTTTTTGTCGACGTCAGAAAATAAGAATCATCACAACTGGGGGGGCAGGTGGGCGAACTGACCCACTGGCTGTGGGAGTTGCTGATCTATCTCGAACATGGAATGATGCGCTCGCTGCAAAAGTTCGCTCACGGCTGCGGTCGGATTATGGGTTTACGAGCAATCCGAAACGACGCTTCGGCATTGAGTGTGTGTATTCCAGTGAGCAGCCAGTGTATCCTGGTGAGGATGGGGTGGTTACCCACGCCAAACCTGGTATCCCAGGTGCTCGCCTGGATTGTGATCAGGGGTATGGCTCTGTATCTTTTGTCACGGGTACTTTTGGCCTGATCGCGGCCTCGCGTGCCGTGAATAAAGCATTGGCGCAACGATTGCGTGTGGGTTAATGATTCGAATCGTGCTGAACATGGTGTCAATTTTCTTCAAAACTGCTTATCCACACAGTCTCCCTGTGATCTTGTGTGACTATTTCCCCCAGTCTTTGCTGGTTGGCGCGGTAGCGCTATTGGTCGGCTTTGGCAGCGGATGTTCGAGTTCCAGTGTGCCGGTACTGTTAGAAGACGGGCAGCTCTCACCGCTTGACGATCTGCTCCTGGATCCGGTTTTGCCGCCACAAAATGTTGGCTCAGTTACGATATCGGTTCCGATAACGGCGCCAGTGGCCTTGCGCGATTTGCAGTCCAGTCTGACACTTGTCTCGCCAGTGCCAGTGATCACCTCAACTGAGGTGCTAGCCGAGTCTGGACTGCAGGTTGCTTACACCCAGAATTCGCAGAGTGCTCTGGCTCCTGCTTTAGGCGTAGAGGCCAACTGGCTGCACATGCAATCCTGCTTGGGCCAAGTCGGCGTTGCGCCATTAGTGCTTGTTATTACCTCGGCTATTGCGCCGTTAACGGCAGAGGATGATGTTATTTTCACGATTGATGGGATTCCGGTAGCAAGCGCCAGCATGGGGTCTATTCCAGTAATCCAGATCGTCTTTTCGGATTTTTTGATATCTGGAGGGCCCTCGGGGCAATTTCTGAGATCAATTATGGGCCGCGTTCTGTGGTCATCAGCAGGGCTTTCTGCTCGTGACTATCCCTATTCCTGTGCTCGGCAGTTGGTTGAATCTGAGTGAAAAAAACTCAAGGTAATCCGACTGCTGCGGTGTTGCTCATTGGCAATGAATTGCTAAGCGGTCGTACTCAAGATACTAACCTTGCTTACATAGCCAAAAGGTTGGTTGAAAAAGGTATCCGGGTTAAAGAGGCACGTGTGATATCCGATACGCCTGAAGTCATTATTAGTAATGTCAATGAGCTTCGCCAGCGTTATACCTACGTGTTCACCACCGGTGGCATAGGTCCCACGCACGATGACATTACTGCAGACTGTGTTGCTGAATCATTTGGTGTGTCGCTTCCCATAAATGCAGAAGCAAAGGCAATTTTAATGGCGTATTTTGCTGAGCGAAACATCGAAGTTAATGAAGACCGGCTGCGCATGGCACGAATTCCTGAGGGCGCATCGCTAGTAGAGAATGTCGTATCAGCAGCTCCTGGCTTTCAAATTCAGAATGTATTCGTGTTCGCTGGGGTGCCGCGCATTATGCAAGCAATGCTCGACTCAGTTTTGCCTCGGCTGGACGAGGGCCAGGTGCTGCATAGCATCACTGTTTGGTGTCAATTAGGGGAAGGCACTATTGCCTCTGGCCTGCGTGCTTTGCAAGAGCAGTACCCGGGTGTTGATATTGGCAGTTATCCAGGAAAAATGAACGACGCTTCGGCTTTGGACCTGGTGCCAGAGCGTCGCTTGTCACTGGTTGCGCGCGGTACAGATGAGGTGCAGCTTGCTCAAATAAAAGTAGATCTGGAAGCAATGATCTCTAGATTAATTCAAGACTAATCGCTTATCGTGACCCGCTTAAACGCGCCAGTCGAAGAGCCGATTGTTAGATGAGCCTCGAGTAATTCACTCATTGGTGCCAGAGATGGATCATCAATAATTTTTAGCAACATGTCTGCGGCCCGCACCCCTGCTTCTCTTACTGAGGATCGGGTTGCAGTAAATTGCGGAACCGGATCGTTGTTTTGAAAGAACGAAAACTCATCGTCGTGAATTATTACGGAAATGTCCTCACCCATCTGTAAGCCCGCATGGGCAATCGCGCGCCTCACTCCTAAAGCCAGCATGTAAGAGGAAACAAGAAAAGCTGTGGGTCTGTTCTTTTTTGCAAGCATTGCCGATGCTGTGTAGTAACCATTTCCCTCCGTCATTTCGTGAGAGCTCATGAGGGCGTCATCAGCCTCAATTCCAGCGTTGGAGAGGGCTGAGAGATAGCCTTGTCTGCGTAACCATGCAAAGTTTAGAGTTTCTATGCCGTTGATAAGAGCCAGGCGTCTATGGCCAAGGTCCAGTAGTAATTTAGTGGCCTGCTGGAACGCCCGTCGGTTGTTAAAGTCGACCCACGAGTAATCGAGATCACATTCGCTGACGCGCCCATGGATGACAAAGGGAAGTCCGATATCTCTGAGCAGGGCAACCCGCGAATCGTCTCTTTTAGGCGAATGCACAATTAAACCGTCGACAGCGCCTTTGGCTGCAATGTTCCGATACGTTTCTTCTTCGTTCTGACTGTTCTCGATGGTGAGAAGAAGTTCGTAACCGTTTGCACTATAGATTTGACTGGCTCCAGCTATGAATTCGCCGAATACTGGATTAACCAGCTCGTTTTTCGAGTCAATTGAAATGACGTGCCCAATAGCTTTTGCTCTGCCTGTAGCTAATCCCGTAGCGCGAGTGTTGGGCTGGTAGTTGTGTTTTGTAGCAACGCGCAAAACTCTTTGTCGGGTTTCCTCTCGAACCTCCGGGTAGCCGTTTAGCGCTCTACTTACCGTGGTCTGGGATAGTCCCAAAAGACCTGCAAGTTCTTTGAGTTTTATTGAGGGCATGAGTTTGAAGGAAGTTTTTGAAAGCGCTTTGAAAACAATAGTAAAGTCAGAACAGAAGGAAGTCAAAAGGCAATATTCGGAAAAATCAGAGTTATTTATGACGATTCAATCATTTCCCCTCATTCCAGCGAGAATTCTTGACAGCTGCTTTCAGGTCGTTAATACTCCACTTTCCAATGCGCTTTGGATGAAAAACTATCATTCCATATGACCACAAGTGGAGTCCAGTGCGCAGACAAAGACTTACAGGAGTCACTATGAAATCACTATTGAAGTCTGCCGTTGGGGCAGGCGTGGCCGTTGCATTATTTGCCGCTGGTAACGCTGGCGCTGCGGAACTGAAGTACACACCTGGAGAGGGCGGCTTCAGTTGGGGGAGTTATGAAGCACTTAAATCCATGGATTTAAGTGCTGAGCAAGTCACCGTATTCGGTCCTTGGTTGGGGGCTGAGCAGGTCGTCTTTGAAAGTGTGCTGGCGTATTTTGCCAAAGCAACCGGTGTAGACGTCAAATACTCTGGCTCTGATGCTTTTGAGCAACAAGTTGTGATTGACGCAGAAGCAGGCTCAGCACCAAATATAGCGATTTTCCCTCAACCAGGTTTAGCTGCTGACATGGCTAAGCGTGGTTTTCTTGCTCCACTTGGCGACGACGAGGGTAATTGGATTAAAGATAATTACTCGGCGGGCCAATCTTGGGTCGATCTCGCTACTTTCGAAAATGCCGCTGGCACTAGCGAACTCTTTGGAATTTTCTATCGAGTAGATCTGAAGTCTCTGGTTTGGTACTCGCCTGAGAATTTTGAAGATGCCGGATATGAGATTCCTGCCAGTATGGAAGAACTCAAAGCGTTGACAGATCAGATCGTTACTGATGGTGGAACCCCATGGTGTATCGGTCTGGGTTCTGGTGGGGCTACAGGTTGGCCTGCAACTGATTGGGTTGAAGACATGTTGCTGCGTACCCAGCCTGCAGATGTCTACGACAAGTGGGTGACAAACGACATTGGTTTTAATGATGAGCGTATTGTCGCTGCGATAGAAGATTTCGGTTATTTTGCGCGTAACGATGATTACGTAGCGGGTGGAGCAGGAGCAGTCGCATCTACAGATTTTCGAGATAGCCCAAAAGGTCTGTTCTCTTCACCTCCACAATGCTACATGCATCGCCAAGCTTCATTCATCCCGGCGTTCTTCCCTGAAGGCACAGAGGTAGGAGATGGTCTGGATGCGAATTTTTTCTACTTCCCTTCTTATGCAAGTAAAGATCTAGGCGCTCCAGTGCTCGGAGCCGGTACGCTGGTGACTATGACGAAAGAGAGTGTGGGTGCAAAAGCATTCATCGAGTTTCTCAAATCCCCCATCGCGCACGAATTATGGATGGCACAGGGAGGCTTCCTGACGCCGCATGCGGGTGCCTCTACGGCAATGTATCAGTCCGATACACTTCGAGGTATGGGCGAGATCCTCTTAAATGCTACGACGTTCCGTTTCGATGGATCTGATCTGATGCCTGGTGCTGTTGGCGCAGGCTCTTTCTGGACTGGAATGGTTGATTATGCGGGTGGTAAGGATGCCGCTGAAGTGGGCCTGGCAATTCAGGAAAGCTGGGACACGATGAAGAAGTAATGAATAAGGGCAAGGAGTGACAGCTTAGTCTGTCGCTCCAATTCCGAATATGTAATTTTAGCTGAGTACACAGGGCGATCACTCTGATTGATAGTGCCCACCGCCTCATTCTCTATTGAGCCTAAACAACGTTCGGCGAAAGCCAGAGGATATCCATGCATCCAGCATTTCAAGCTGTTCTCACGATCATCATTGGTGTCGGCGGCTGTATTAGTTATTTTTATTTCTCCAATCAATTTCTGGATAAGGTTCTTTTCCCCGCAAAAGGACCCAATATCGCTCAAAATATCACTCGAGCTAATATGGTGCGGCCGTGGTTATTCTTGTTTCCAGCCATAGCCGCTTTAAGTGTCTATCTCGCGTATCCAGTTATTGAAACGCTGAGACTTTCCTTAACAGAGCGACTACCGGGTAATGAATCCCAATTCGTTGGTCTGAAAAATTATGGGCAGATGCTCAGGGATGATAAATTCTGGGAGGCCCTGAAAAACAATTTACTATGGCTGCTTGTGGTTCCTGCCTTGTCCACGGTTTTTGGATTGATAGCCGCTCAATTGTCCGATCGTGTGCGGTGGGGCAACATTGCCAAATCTTTGATCTTCATGCCTATGGCAATCTCCTTCGTTGGTGCTGCCGTTATCTGGAAGCTGGTTTACGACACACGACCCATCGATCAGGATCAGATTGGTGTGTTGAACGCACTGTACCTGTTCTTTGGCGGGACCGAACCTCAGCAGTGGTTGACCCATATCCCCTCGAACAGCTTCTACCTGATGGCTGTGTTGGTCTGGATACAAACTGGCTTTGCCATGGTTATTTTATCTGCGGCATTGCGTGGTATTCCTGAAGAAACGGTAGAGGCTGCGATTGTTGATGGTGCAAATCCGTTTCAGGTTTTCTTTAAAATAAAAGTGCCTCAGATAATGGGCACCATAGTCGTTGTATGGACCACTATCACCATTGTTGTCTTGAAAGTCTTTGACATTGTTTATGCGATGACCAACGGGCAATGGGAAACTCAGGTTCTAGCGAACTACATGTACGATAAAATGTTCCGTGCTGGTGACTGGGGGGTAGGGTCGGCTAGTGCAATGATCATCATGTTGTTGGTATCCCCTATATTGGTATGGAATGTCTACAACGTGCGCAAGGAGATGCAGTAATGGCTAGTATCGCTGGCACGAAATCAAGTTTAACGTGGGCAGTTCATTTGTCATTAGCGGCTATGGTGCTGTTGTGGCTATTCCCGACAACAGGGCTACTTGTATCGTCTTTTCGCTCGGCTGATCAGATCGCAACTAGTGGTTGGTGGAATTCCATGACGCCGTCAGAGCAGAACCTGACGTTAAGAACCGACGCGCCAGAAACGCAGGTCAACGTTAATGGAGAGTTTTTGATTGAAGGTAATCTGTTTGGTGATAAACCCGAAGCGCAGATATCGGTTTGGGGAACTACATCCCGATCAATTGATGATTACGTGGCGGGTGACACAGCGACATTAAAAAAGGGTGGCGTTATCACTGTTGAAGAAAATGGTGATTATAAGATGCTCAGTGACGAAGCATTTTCGGGCAAACGAGGTCAGAGAGTGTTTGCCACAGCAACGACACCACCAGAATTCACGTTCAGAAATTATCAATTTGTGTTGTTCGATCCGTCGAATCGTGAGGGTTTGGCCAAGGCCTTTTTTAACACGCTAACCGTGACCATTCCAGCCACCATCATTCCCATTCTGGTGGCAGCATTTGCCGCCTATGCCTTAGCGTGGATGGATTTTCCAGGACGAGCTGTGCTGGTTGCACTGGTTGTGGGGTTATTGGTTGTGCCATTGCAGTTGGCCCTCATCCCGTTGCTTAAATTACATAATGAAATTGGAATTGGTAAAGGTTATCTGGGAGCATGGTTAGCGCATACAGGGTTTGGATTGCCATTGGCGATTTATCTATTGCGCAATTATATGGTGGGTTTACCACGTGACATCATCGAAAACGCGAAGGTAGACGGTGCAACTGATTTTCAAATTTTTACAAAAATTATTCTACCGTTATCGTTTCCAGCTTTAGCCTCATTTGCCATCTTCCAGTTTCTATGGACTTGGAACGATCTGTTGGTCGCGTTGGTATTTCTGATTGATTCCACCGGTGATACAACCGTCATGACCAAGCAGATCGTTGAGCTGCTGGGAACTCGTGGTGGTAATTGGGAAATCTTGGCTACGTCTGCATTTGTATCCATTGCTGTGCCGCTAGCCGTATTCTTTGCGATGCAAAAGTATCTGGTACGTGGTCTGCTGGCCGGATCAGTGAAATAGGAGAGCCGAAAATATGACAAATCTTAAGCTGACCAATATTGCAAAAACGTACGGTGAAAACATCGACGTTTTAAAAAATATCAATTTGGATATAAAAACTGGCGAGCTTATCGTCTTTGTGGGGCCTTCAGGGTGCGGGAAATCCACATTGCTCCGAATGATTGCTGGTCTAGAAACCATTACTGATGGTGAATTCACTATTGATGGGCAACGAATGAATGAAATGCCGCCGGCGCAACGCGGTATCGCGATGGTCTTTCAGTCTTACGCCTTGTACCCTCATATGACGGTTAGAGATAATATGGCTTTTGCGTTGAAGCTTGCCAAAAAGACTCCGAAAGAAATTGACGAAGCTATAACCAGAGTTGCTGATAAGCTGCAACTAACCGAATACTTAGATCGTCTACCAAAGGCCCTATCGGGAGGCCAGAGACAACGAGTTGCCATTGGGCGTTCAATTGTGCGAAATCCCAAGGTTTATTTGTTTGACGAACCGTTGTCTAATCTAGACGCCGCATTGCGAGTAGCTACTCGTATCGAGATAGCGCAGCTCAAAGAAAGCATGCCGGAATCAACTATGGTCTACGTGACACATGATCAAGTTGAAGCAATGACATTGGCCACGCGAATAGTTGTTCTTGCGAATCAGGGCATTGCTCAAGTAGGTACGCCTCTGGATCTCTATGAACGACCTGAAAACGAATTTGTAGCCCAGTTTATTGGCTCTCCTGCAATGAACCTACTGAGTGGCAAGGTGGTTGAAACTGGAGCTATTACTAAGGTTAGTGTCGATCATGGTAAAGGGGTGATCGAGGCGAATGTTGCTACAACTTCAGACATGAAGGGGGCTGTTGTCAATGTTGGGATACGGCCAGAGGACATGCTCCGTGAAGCGAGTGAGAACTACGCATTCGAAAGCATAGTAGAAATTTCTGAAGCTCTAGGTGAAGTCACTCAAGTCTATTTCCAGCGTCAAACACCAGAAAGTTCGCCGGTCATTGCAAAATTACCCGGTATACACCTTAACGTTCGATCGCAAACCATGCGTTTGTCTGCAGACCCGGCTAAAGTTCACTTGTTTGCAAACGGCAGGTCCTTGCTATACCCATAAGCCAG
The DNA here is from genome assembly GCA_047634635.1 of Granulosicoccus sp. GTDB lineage: Bacteria > Pseudomonadota > Gammaproteobacteria > Granulosicoccales > Granulosicoccaceae > Granulosicoccus. Next base: position 19,279 of record JBLIIE010000011.1, read on the forward strand.
GGGCCTGTGTGGGCCTAAGGCAGTCCATGGGATTTCTTTCGCTCGAGAGTTTCTTGTTGGCTGCCTAAGCTGGGTAGGCTTCCATGTGTAGTTTTATAAATCTTCAAAAAACAAGTAACGATGTTGGACCTGTGGTTTTACATTCGTGATTTTTATTGACACTAAACATATTCAAGCTTTCACATGATAGTTACTCCGAACATTGAGTCTGGTGCGCTTCCAGTTGTAGACAAAGACTGGTGGCGTGGTGCTGTGATCTACCAGATTTATCCTCGCTCTTATCAAGATTCTAACCAAGATGGTATCGGTGATCTTCCAGGTATAACCCAGCGTCTTGAATACATTGCTAGGCTAGGTGCCGATGCTATTTGGATATCTCCATTCTTTAAATCACCCATGAAAGATTTTGGATACGACGTATCTGATTACAGAGATATTGATCCTATGTTTGGTGACTTGGCAGCATTCGATGTGATGGTTGCACGAGCGCATGAACTTGGGATTAAAGTGATTATTGATTTGGTGCTATCTCACACTTCTGATCAACATGAATGGTTTGAACAATCTTGTGCCAGTCGTGACAATGAGCGACATGATTGGTACGTATGGGCTGATGCTAAGCCCGATGGTGGACCTCCTAACAATTGGCTATCCATATTTGGTGGGCCTGGTTGGTCTTGGCATTCCACGCGTTGCCAGTACTATCAGCATAACTTCCTCAACTCGCAGCCAGATTTAAATTTCCACAACCTGGCAGTTCAGGATGCTCTTCTTGATGTAACTCGATTTTGGCTAGACCGAGGTGTCGATGGGTTCCGCCTGGATACCATTAATTTTTATTTTTGCGATAAAGAGCTTCGTAATAACCCTGCATTACCGGTAGAGCTCAGAAATGCGGAAATTGCACCAGAAGTTAATCCCTACAACCATCAAAATCACCTTTACGACAAAAACCGACCAGAAAATCTTGCCTTTCTCGAACGCTATAGGGCGTTGTTGGATGAGTATCCAGCGGCAACTGCAGTAGGTGAGGTTGGTGATGCGCAGTACGGTATGCAAATTCTTCAGGATTACACGAGAAACGATACGCGCGTACATATGTGCTACACCTTTGACTTCCTGTCTGGGGACCGTCCTACCGCTGCGCGGGTGGCGGATGTCATGGGGAAGTTTCAAGCTGATGCTGCCGATAGCTGGGTGTGTTGGGCGTTTTCAAATCATGATGTTGTAAGGCACGCAACGCGATGGCAGCTACCTGAAGAACATACCCTTCAGCATCTTAAGATGCTCGCATCTTTGCTGATGTCCTTGAGAGGTTCCGTTTGTGTCTATCAGGGCGAAGAATTAGGACTGACTGAAGCAGAAATTCCGTTTGAGCGAATTCAGGATCCATACGGTATTTCGTTCTGGCCTAAATTCAAAGGCCGTGATGGCTGTAGAACTCCGATGGTTTGGGAAAACGAACCGGAGTTTGGCGGGTTTTCATCGGTTGAACCGTGGCTGCCTATTCCCCATGAGCATACCGTACTAGCGGTATCCGAGCAGGTGGCGGTCGACAGTAGCTTGCTCGAACATTATCGAAGATTCCTGAATTTACGTAAACGCTTCTTGCCGTTGGTTAAGGGCTCAATGGAAGATATTCAGGTCTCTGGCGATATGCTGACGTTCGTCAGAAAATATGGCAACGAAGCTGTGTATTGCGCATTCAATATGGGAGAAGACATTGGTACTTGTGATTTACCTGAACATTTCGAGTTAAATGAAATTGAGGGGCATGGCTTTACGCAAGTTTTGAATGGCCGAAATTTAACAGTACAACCATTTCATGCGGCCTATGTGCAATTGGGCTAGGGCGACTCCGCTCTGATGTTTATAGATTATGCTCACCCATCAACAAGCGCCTGTAACAAACTTCCGCAATCACCCTGAATGTTCAGAGTAACAAAATCATCTGCACGAGTTTTACCATTATTGATGATGACAATAGGTTGGTTTCTCTTTTGAGCATCTCGACAAAACCTGAATCCTGAATACACCATTAGTGATGAGCCTGCTACTAGCAGTGCATCGGAATCACGTAGCGCGTCAATCGATTTTTGAACGGTACTTTTATCAACGTTCTCACCAAAGAAAACGACATCTGGCTTTAAAAGACCGTTGCATATCGTGCAGTCTGGAACATTCATAGTCTCCAAATGTTCCACTTCCAAATCGGCATCACCGTCGGGTGCATGCTGAGCCGTTAAGTTGCTTAGCCATGGGTTGGATAAGATAAGTCGTTGCTGATATTCATCGCGATCCTCTCTGTGTCCACACTTTAGACAGCTGACGGTTGCCAGCACGCCATGAAGATCAATAACGTTTCGATGGCCAGCCTTCTGATGAAGTCGATCAACGTTCTGAGTTACCAGCAGCGACAACTGATTGTTTTCTTCGAGTGATCTGAGAGCATGATGAGCCCTATTAGGTTCCGCCCGATTGAAATTTGGCCACCCTACTGAGCTTCTAGCCCAGTATCGTTTTCTGGCAAGTTCATCGTTGATGAATGTTTGGCCTGTTATCGGTTGCTTTCGCTTCCACTCTCCGTTGGAATCACGATAATCGCCCAGGCCTGATGCTGTGCTGCATCCTGCACCTGTAAGCACAAAAAGGCGTGGATGCTTATCAACAAAGGCTGCTAGCTGTTGAACTTGCTGATCAGTCATTTATGCAACTTCATTGAATTGGTTTGCTGCTGACTTTACCTTCCGTATTGAAAGGAATTTTCAATGGCCAGTTGGTAAGCTTAACGAAACCCTTTACGTCATACTTCACGTTGCCGGTGTTCTTTGAATTCAATGACAAAAATTGGCCTAAAATTCGCTGAAAGCGTGCAGTAACTATAATCTCCACAACGGCATTGCCATTTGCAGGTAGTGTGACTGGTTCATTACTAATACCTTGGGCGACTTCCTTGTTTTCCAAATTCGCAACAAATGATAACGTCTGGATGGGTAGATCGTAGGGGTTAGGGTTATTAACTTCCAGTTGAAATGCCAGTTCCTGTTTTGAGAAACCAAGCTTCAGTGGTTTGACAGATTTTAAAGTTACGGTGGGTGCAATTGGCGCACTTGATGGAATGTTGGCACAGGATGCTAAACCCATCAGGAGTATCACGTTCGCAACTATGTTTATTAGTCTGGGCTTCTTCATAATCTTAGTTGCCTCAAGTCTCCTAACATCGATTGCATCACGGCTATACAGGCAGGACCAGCAGTTTCAGTTCTAAGAATGCGATTTCCAAATTGAACGCTTTGAACACCGGTTGAGATAGCACAATTAATTTCATCTGCATCGAACCCACTCTCTGGCCCAATAACGAGAGCGCACGAACTGAGCAATCGAGTTTGAGTCGATAGGTGTGCAGCGAGTGTATTGTCGGCATGAGGGGACAGAATATAATCGATTCTTTGCGTTGACGGGTCTAAACTGATCGTGTCGCGCTCACTAGCAGCATTCTCCAACCAATGTATCAGTCCAACAGGTGTCCCAAGTATTGGAACTGTCGCACGACCGCTTTGTTCGCAGGCGCTGATGATGATGTTGTTCCAGTGCGTTCTTTTTTTCTCTATCCGTTGTTCGTCTAAAGGCTTAGCAGAGTGGTGACTATAGACGGGTTGTATATGAGTGACGCCCAACTCGACAGACTGCCGCAGACAAGTGTCCATTCGATCACCACGAGAAATTGCCTGGACAAGAATTAACGATAAGGGTGATTCAGTATTGGCTTTGTTGCGCTCTTCAATTGTTAGTTGAGCACGCTTGCCAGGTGTTCTTTGGCCGCTGCTAGTGACCGTAGCTGCGTAGTTGTAACCGTCGCCATTGAATAACTCAATACGGTCTTGTTCCTTCGTGCGCATCACTGTTACCAGATGATGGCTAGCTTTTTTTGACAGTTGAAGCTCAGTGTGGGCATGTAACTCCCCATCGTGGAAAAAGCGAGGCGTTCTCGCGCTGCGGCTTGTCTTCACAGGGCTAATCTTGTGTGTGAGAGGAATAGAGTCATGCGTTGATGGTTAACGACGGTTGATACCCAGCAGCCCTTTGCGATCCGATAACTCAACTTTGTCGACAAGTTTTTGCTGGCTGCGCTCTCGCAGGCGTTGGATACTGTGCACGAATTCGTTGTCTGCAGATTCCTGATCTAGTTCGCGCCCATCGGGGTAATAGGATTTAGTTGCAAGCTTAACTAGATAGTCGTAGCCCTGTGTATCCCGAAATCGTTCAAGCAGTCTTGCTGTCGTGATTTCTGGAGTGCCATCGCAATAAGCGATGAGCTTTAGTAAGACTTGTGCGCCTGGCAATTCAGGGTTTATTTCAAAGTCATCGGCTGGAATTGTTGTAACTACCGTGGGGTGTTGCAGGCACAACAAAACGGCTCGGCTCATAGCGGTCAGTCCGCCATGATCATTTGCTCTCTGGACAGGTTTTGGCGCCGCAGCTCCAGCTCTTTCACTACCCAGAGATAAACCGATTAATGTCTCAAGCCGGCGTAAGGCGAGTTGCTTATAAATGCCTTTGGGAATTGTGGCCAGTAGTGGTTTTGCTTTTTCAGCAAGTTGCGCTTTCCCACCAATGCTTGTCATGTCGACATCAGCAGAAAGATATTGATACAAATAATCAACTATTGGAATACGGGTACTGAGTAAATCGTTGAAGCCTGCTGCGCCGTGCGCTTTAACCACAGAGTCTGGGTCCTCGCCATCGGGCAGGAACAGAAAATGCGCATCCCGGCCATCCTCGAGGCAGGATAGCGTGGCAGTCAATGCACGCCAGGCCGCTGCTCGCCCAGCGCGATCACCATCGAAACAAAACACGATGTTCGATACGGTTCTGAAGAGCAATTCTGAATGTTGCTGGTTAGCTGCAGTGCCTAACGTGGCAACTGCGTTATCAATGCCATGTTGGGCAAGGGCGACAACATCCATATAGCCTTCAACTACGATGATCATGCCGGCATCTTGTCCGGATTTTCGTGCCTCATACAAGCCGTAAAGTTCTTGGCCTTTGTGAAACAGTTGTGTTTCTGGCGAGTTCAAATATTTGGGTTCCTGTTTATCAAGTACTCGACCTCCAAATGCGATGACTCTTCCACGCCGGTCTCTAATCGGGAACATGATGCGATGACGAAAGCGTTGATAAGCGCGTTTTCCAGCATCTCCCTTTATTAGCATTCCGGTTTTAAGCATTGCCGCCTCCTCGTTGGGGAAATGCTTCAACACCCCGTCCCAACCATCAGGCACATAGCCAATAGAAAAACGTTTGGCTGTTTCGCCACTTAAGCCTCTTGCCTTCAAGTAGTCAATTGCTTCAGGGGATTTTCGTAGCTCCGATACGTAGTAGGCAGCAATGGATTCCATCAATGTATACAGCGGTTTACTGTCGTTCCGGACCTGTGCCGCTTGCTGATCTCTAGGAACTTCCATGCCGGTCGCATCTGCCAGAGATTCAATGGCGTCTACGAAGTGCATGCCCTCATATTCCATCAAAAAGCTGATGGCATTACCGTTCACGTTACATCCAAAACAGTGATAGAACTGCTTGGTTTGACTGACTGTGAAGGAGGGGGTTTTTTCGTTATGGAAAGGGCAGCAGGCACTGAAATTACTACCGCTTTTTTTTAACGATACCCGCTGGTCGATAACGTCGACGATATCTACTTTTGCAAGTAATTCATCAATAAAGTGTTGAGGTATCTGACCAGCCATTTGTGTGCACTATACGCTTCTGGGATGCTCTGAGTACACGCAAAACAAGGAAGTTCTCCTCCCTGTCTGCGTATACCCAGCTGTTTCTGGCGTGTTGTCGAATTACCCGCGTGGCCCGCTAAGCGGCTCTGCCCAATGTCAAAAGCAGCTCTGAAAGCTCGGAAGCTTTTGGTTTGACCATCCAGAATCTAGACGAGAGTGAATAGAAATCCTCGACTAATTCCTGACCTAGAGAACTACCGGTTTCGCGCACATGGTCTTCGATGAGCACTTGCAAGTAGTTGCGATAGCGTTCCATGGATTCTGAATGGAGTCGATGAATATCAATAAGCTCATGGTTGTAGCGATCAACGAAGACATTATGTCTATCGAAAACAAACCCCAGACCACCCGTCATTCCAGCTCCAAAATTCACGCCAGTTTCGCCAAGGACAACCACACAGCCACCAGTCATGTACTCGCAGCCGTGGTCACCAATCCCTTCGACTATCGCGACAGCTCCACTATTTCGAACTGCAAATCGTTCACCACCAAGGCCTGCTGCATAAAAATTGCCACCTGTTGCTCCGTAGAGGCAGGTATTGCCGACAATCGTCGAGTCTCGTCCGGTATATCGCGCGTCACTTGGAGGTCGGATTACGATCTTTCCACCTGCCATACCTTTGCCAACATAATCGTTGGCATCGCCATCGAGGTAGAGATTGAGACCACCTGCGTTCCAAACGCCAAATGACTGGCCAGCCGTCCCAGTACATCGAATGTCGATAGGAGCGTCGCTCATACCTTTGTCGCCATGTAATTTTGCAATCTCACCGCTCAAGCGTGCACCAATTGAACGATTTACGTTCTTCAAAGCATAATGAAACTCTCCGCCAGACTTTTTGCGAATTGCTATTCGAGTGTCATTGACCATTTGCTCTGCCAACAGACCCTTGTCATAAGGAATATTGCGCTCTACTGTGCAAAAACGGGGCGCTGAATCTGGCACACCACCTGTCGCAAGAAGCGGGGTCAGGTCAAGTCTTTTTTGCCGATCCGTGCGTCCCTCAGCCGGATGCAGAAATTCAGGTCGACCGATAATGTCGCTTAGATTCCTCACACCCAGAGAAGCTAAATGTCTGCGGACATCTTCAGCCACGAATTTCATGTAGAACATGACCTTTTCAACGTTCCCATTGAAGTGTCGCATCCGCAGAATCTTATGTTGCGTTGCAACACCAGTTGCACAATTATTCAAATGACAGATACGTAGATACTTACAACCCATGGCTATCATGGGACCGGTGCCAAAGCCGAAGCTCTCAGCCCCCAGGATGGCAGCTTTGATGACATCGAGCCCGGTCTTCAACCCACCGTCAGTTTGAACTCGGACCTTGTTTCGTAAGTTATTTGCTCGCAGTACCTGGTGAGTTTCAGACATTCCAAGCTCCCAAGGTGAGCCTGCATTTTTTACGCTGGTAATGGGTGAAGCACCAGTGCCACCGTCATAGCCAGAAATGGTTATAAGATCGGCATAAGCTTTAGCAACACCTGCTGCAACAGTTCCTACACCTGCCTCTGCCACTAACTTTACCGAAACCAAGGCTTCTGGATTGACTTGCTTCAAATCGAAAATTAGTTGAGCCAGATCTTCGATGGAGTAGATGTCATGATGTGGAGGCGGCGAAATAAGTGCCACACCCGGATTACTGTGGCGTAGGCGTGCAATCATCTCGTTGACTTTATGCCCTGGAAGCTGACCGCCTTCACCAGGTTTGGCACCTTGCGCAATCTTGATCTGCAGCACTTCGGCATTGACCAGGTAATGAGGTGTAACACCGAAGCGACCTGATGCTATTTGCTTTATCTTGGACATCTTGATGGTGCCGTGGCGCGCTGCGTCTTCGCCACCTTCTCCAGAATTGGACCTGCCACCCAATCGGTTCATCGCCTCGGCGAGTGTTTCGTGAGCTTCTGGAGACAGTGCGCCTAATGACATGCCGGCTGAATCGAAACGGGATAGAATTGACTCTACAGACTCAACAGCATCCAAGGGTATTGGAGGACCTTTGGGTTTGAGATCAAGCAGATCACGCAGCATGGCTGGTCGACGCCCATCCACCGTATTGGCATAGATTTCATAATCTTTATACTCACCACTAGTGACAGCTGCTTGAAGCTGGTTCACAACATCCGGGTTATAGGCGTGGTACTCACCACCGTGAATGTATTTGAGCAATCCACCCTGTGTTATGGAAACTCGAGGATTGAAAGCCGCCTTTGCCAATGTGCTTATATCGACCTCGATGTCGCTGAAATTCATCCCTTCAATGCGATTGGTGGTACCGCAAAAACATAAATCGACAACTTCATGGTGCAGGCCGACGATTTCATACAGTTGCGCACCACGATAGCTGGAGATGGTGGAAATACCCATCTTCGACAAAATCTTCATGAGGCCTTTGTTGATGCCCTTGCGATAGTTCTGCTCAAGCTGAGGAACATCACTATCCGGTAATTCACCAGTGCGGGACATGCCGTGGATAGATTCGTAAGCCAAATAAGGGAATACACACGTTGCGCCATAGCCAACCAGCACAGCAATTTGATGGGAGTCCCGTGCCGAACCGGTTTCTACAACCAAGTTTGCATCTGGGCGACATCCAGCTTTTATTAATGCGTGATGAACCGCACCAGTAGCCAGCAACGCATGTACAGGTACCATGCCAGTCAGCAGTTCTCGATCGCTGAGTACGATGATTACTTTGTTGTCGGTAACGATGGCATTGATTGCCTGGGTACATATTCTCTTTACAGCCTCCTCAAGTGACTCGGTTTCTGAGTCATAGTTGAGATCGATGCGCGCATGGGAATATCCAGGCTCATCATCCATCGCTAGAAGAGTGTCGAATTTTTCACTAGATAATACTGGTGAGCGAACCAACAGGCGCTTGGCATGATGATGAGTTTCGCGAAATAGGTTCTTTTCTCTGCCAAGGCATGTCTCTAGAGACATGACGATAGTTTCTCGCAGAGGGTCGATAGGCGGATTGGTGACCTGTGCAAACTGCTGTCTGAAGCTGTCGTAAAGAGGCCTGACATGCTCAGACATCACTGGAAAAGGTGTGTCATCACCCATGGATCCTATGGCTTCTGTTGCGCCTTCAGCCAAGACTCGAAGCACCTGATCTCGCTCTTCAAAGCTGACGTTGAACATTTTTTCAAATGTAGCCAGTTGATCGTTTTGCATGACAGGTGTTGAATGTGGTACGTCGCGTAGCCGAGAACGTAAGTGACGCGCATTTTTCTGCAACCACTTGGCGTAGGGTTGCCTGTTTTTTAGCAGGTCGCTGACGTCCTGTGGTAGTAGCAATCGCCCTGACTGTGTGTCGACAGCCAGCATTTCACCTGGCTTCAACCGACCCTTGTCAATGATGTCGCTGGGCAGGTAGTCATGAACACCAACCTCAGATGCCAATGTGATGTGGCGATCCTTGCTGATGACATATCGAGCTGGCCGCAAACCGTTTCTGTCCAAAACACAGCTGGCGTAGCGACCATCGGTCAAAACGACACCGGCAGGTCCGTCCCAGGGTTCCATGTGCATGGAGTTGTATTCTAGAAAGGCGCGCAGATCTGAATCCAGTTCCCAGGTGTTCTGCCACGCTGGAGGCATCAGTAAGCGCATGGCCCGAAATACATCGATGCCGCCAGCCATCAACAATTCAAGCATGTTGTCCAGAGACATTGAATCGGAGCCAGTCTGGCTTACGAGGGGCAAGAGTTCGTTGAGTTCAGGAAGAACAGGGGATCTTAGTTTTGAAGCCCTTGCGTTGGTCCAACTGCGGTTACCCTGAATGGTGTTGATCTCGCCATTGTGGGCTAGATAGCGAAACGGCTGAGCTAGTCGCCACTGCGGCAGGGTGTTAGTGGAAAAGCGCTGGTGAAATACTGCTATCGATGATTCTAGAGATTCATCTTCCAGGTCTGTATAAAAACTGGCTAGATACTCGGGCATGACTAGCCCTTTGTATAAAATGACATCACTAGATAACGAGCAGACATAGAAGTCAGAATCAGAACCACTGCTTCGCAAGCTAATTTCTGCGCGTCTTCTGGCAACGAATAAATGGCGGTTGAATTCAGCTGAATCCATTTCCTCTTTGGCTGAAACAAAAATCTGTTCGATACGTGGAACACTAGCCTGAGCCTCCGCGCCGCAGGCTGATATCTGTGTAGGAACAACACGCCAACCATTGACTTCTAGTCCGCGTGCTTCACAGGCTTGATTTAGCGTGTGTTTAGCTTGTTCAGCAAGTACCTCATTGCGACTCAGAAATACAATGCCCGTAGCAAATTCACTGCGCAGTGAGATGCCTGCCTCTGCAGCAGCTGCGCGCAGAAAGGTTTCGGGCTTTCGCAATAACAGCCCGCATCCATCGCCAGTTTTACCGTCGGCACCAATTGCACCACGATGTGTCATGCGTCCGAGGGCGGTAATAGCAGTTTCAACGAGCCAATGGCTGGCGCGACCATCCATTTGTGCAATGAGGCCGAAGCCACAGTTGTCGCGTTCGAAATTCGGCTGATAAAGGCCGTGCTCGGCTAGATTGTCAAGATACGTCATAGCAGTAATCAGTATAAAGCGTGTGATTATTGACGGCCAAACTCGCCGTTTAGCCGCCTATTATACCGAGTCATACGCCTTGCAGAAATACTCGGATGTCCTGCACACACGAATAAATCTTATTCCGTAAGCTAAATCAGTTGGTTACTGAGATTTTAGAACGTCCTGTATGCGCGCAACTGACCTAATCCAAGGTTGATTCGTCAATGCTTTAGCAGGCATCGCCTCTACGGCCGTCCGAGCGGTGTCGATACTTTCATAGAGCCCATGCAACAGCGCATACCAGTTACTACCATTTCGGGTAAATGTGTAGATTGAATTGGGGGCTGGTAAGGCATCCGAGTGCATGTTGAGGAAGTTGACTACGGAGTCTCTGTCTCTGGATGCACTCATTTGTACGGTGTAGCGAGCCCTGTCTTGCAGGAGTATCCAGGATGAAGACTCTAGTGCGCCGACTTGGCCGTTACCGGTCGAAACATTTTCTTGGGGTTGTGCTTGTGTTATCGGGGCTGCTTCAACCTCGGGAGCTTGTGTCACAGGAGTCTCGATAGCAGGATTTGTCAATGTGGGCTCAAGTGTTTTGTTGCTTTCTACTGTTTCTGGTGCTGCGACTATGACAATCGGTTTTGATTCGACGATGGTACTAATGGCGGTGGGGGTGACTGTGGGTGTGTTCAAAGCCTGAGAATTAGCCAGTCTGGAGGATGTGGAGGTGGTGGACTCGGGTAAGGGACTGATCCCGGTCTCGGCGCCAGTCACAGATTCTGATGTGGTGCCAGTAGACAGTAGTTGGATTGAAGATTGATTGGTTGATGTCACCCCATTTAGCGTGACATTGGCTTTACCAGCAGAGATGGGATTGTCTGTCTGGATATTCTGCGCGGTCGACATATTTTCAATAAGGCGTAGTTCAGGCTTCGAATCACTAAACTTGACAGACTCAGTTTTAGAGATCGTATAGCGTCCCGCATCATCATTGGATTTGCCAGGCAAAGACATGAGAATTCCGAGGACAATGCAAAAAACAGCCACGGCACCAAGAGCCATCTTGCTGAAACGGGATTGCATCATTGCGGCGCCAGGGCCTGCTGTTGCCAGTTCGTCGTTTAAATTACGCTTAACAGGTCCATATTGCTCATTCAGCACATCGACCGCCGCAATCTGTAGCGCTCCTGGTAGTCCATCTGATTTTTCTACTAACTCATTAATCTCTATTTCTGAAAACGGCACCTCGCCCGTTAGTCCTGCCTGTCGCATTCGATATTCGACGAATTCAGTAGCGCGAAATGATGTCATTCCAGTAATGGTCAAGCTGGAGTAGGGGAGATCGGCTCCTTCGGGTAACAGCTCTGGTATGCGAGCTTCGAATTCTGGAGGGGCCGCCATGGCAATACGCATGACGGTCTCGTCATGGCTATTGATGTACAGCATTGCGCTCAATAATTGAGTGAGCTCAGACTCTTTGACCTTGTGGGCATCATCGAGAATGATGACACTCAACGTATTTCTGGCAGTCATGGTCTGGAGATATGGAATCAGATCATTCAGTAAATCCTGTAGCTTTTCCGGTGGTGAGTGCTTAAATGCATCCAGCAAACCTGCAAAAAGGTTCATAGTGCTGAAACGTTCGCTGCCTTTTACCGCAAAGCATTGAATACGGATGCCACTGTGCTCACCCAGCTGCTTCAGCATGACCGTTTTACCCGCGCCTGCATCTCCCAAAATCAATAGCAGGTCGTCGCCAGTAATTAGCGCCTGTTTCACATCGGCAATCTGTTCGGTTGTGGTCTCGTCGCTGAAACTGGTGCTGTTTGGTTCAAGTGGACCAAACGGTTGCTGCGGCAGGTTTAGTGCCGCGAGCGTAGCGTCAGATAGTAGGAGCGACGGGTCTACGTTCGATGCTTCGTTTAAAGACATGGTTGAGCTTCGAAAGGATAGAGCTGAGATACTACTATAGACAGGGGCTAATCAGCCAATCGTCTCTTGAAAACTCATATGCAAAAGTGAGCAAGCGTTGCGTGAAGTGCATTCTCATCAAAATCTTTGCTGACGTGAGAGCGACCGATCTCATCCAGTAAAATGAGCCTGATACTGCCAGAAAGGGCTTTTTTATCACGCCCCATGTAGCTTAGGAAGGTGTCTGCGGAAATGCCCTCGGGCGGGGCCAGGGGAAGGCCTGCGCGTTCGAGCAAGCGTAAGCCGCGTTGTCGAGTATTGTCGTCAATTAAATTCAGTCGGCAGGATGTATCCATTGCCATGACGATGCCAGCACTTACAGCTTCACCATGGAGCCAATTGCCATAACCCATAGCCGCCTCGATAGCGTGGCCAAACGTGTGGCCGAGATTGAGTAGTGCTCTTATTCCGTGCTCCTGTTCGTCTGCCTCTACAACTCGGGCCTTTATTTCACAGGAGCGGCGTACTGCGAAAGCAGTAGCTTGGGTGTCTCTGGCGAGTAGGGCGTCCATATTGTTTTCCAGCCATAAAAAGAACTCGGCATCAATAATGAATCCGTACTTGATTACCTCTGCAAGCCCGGCCCTTAGCTGTCGTTCTTCGAGGGTGGCCAGCGTATCCATATCTGCAATGACAGCAATGGGTTGGTGGAAGGCACCAATCATGTTTTTACCCATAGCGTGATTGACACCGGTTTTGCCACCAACTGATGAATCAACCTGCGCAAGCAAAGTAGTGGGTACCTGGATGAAGTCCACGCCTCGCTGGTAGCTTGCGGCTGCGTAACCAGTCATGTCCCCGACGACGCCCCCACCTAGCGCTATCAGCGTGCAATTTCTGCCAAAGTTTTCTGCCAGCAGCGCTGTAAAAATCCGATCTAGCTCATCAAGGTTTTTGAATGATTCACCGTCAGGGAGAATCACACTCGCTGAGGGCACATTACCCAGACTGGCGAGCGTCTGGTCAAGATACAGTGGGGCTATAGTTTCGTTGGTGACGACCATTGCGCGATCTTTGATCAGGTTTTTTAGTAATCCCTGTTTGTTGATCAGACTGGTGCCGATATGTATAGGGTAACTACGAGCCCCAAGTTCAATGGATACGGTCTGCATGGGTAAGCTTGATTTACTCGGACGAATCGTTAGGTGCCATCACTGGCTTTTTTAATGGCTCGGTCCCGGCGGGGATCACCAGTGACTCTGATGTGGCTGGAATCAATGGTAGCGCAAGTTTTTTTAGGTGCCTCAGGATGCGGGACACTACGTGGTACATGCGTCTAGAATCTGTTGAAATTTCTATATCTGCTACCGATTTATAAATGGGTTCGCGTTCTTCCATCAGTGCCTTGAGTCGAGCCGCTGGGTCGTTTGTTTGCAAAAGTGGGCGATTTGAATCAAAGGCTACCCTTCTGAGTTGCTCTCTGATGTCAACTTGCAGAAGAATGACGTGGCCTCGTTCTTTTAGATAAGCACGATTTTCCTCACGTAAGACCGAGCCTCCACCCGTTGCTAGCACAATGCCTGGGAGTGCTGTAAGTTCGTTGATCATCCGTGATTCGCGATCGCGGAAGCCCGCCTCACCTTCATAATCAAAAATTGTGGGGATGTCGACGCCGCAGCGAGCTTCGATTTCTCGGTCGCTGTCCAGGAATTGATAACCAATTTTGTTGGCTAATGCTCGACCAACAGTGCTCTTGCCTGAGCCCATTGGGCCGACTAGAAAGATGCTGGTCATGAGAGTCTTAATAGCGACGAATAAGCAATGATACCTACAGTTGGCCACTCAAGAAAGTGTTCATTGCGCTCATCTCAGGTTTATTCGTTCTGTAGCGAAACGTAAGACAAAAAAAACCCACGTAATAACGTGGGCTTGAGACGTTTTTGCTCAGGACTAACTGTGCTGAGCCACCTGTCCTAGTAGTCCAAAGAGACGTTCTCTTTTATAATTTTTGGGGTTACGAAAACAAGCAGTTCTGATTTGTCATCTGTATTGACCGTGTGTTGGAACAATCTACCAATCAGTGGAAGATTCCCGAAAAATGGGACCATGTCGACCTTGTTCAATATCGATTGCTCATAAACCCCCCCAAGCACTACTGTTTCGCCATTGTTCACTAACACCTGAGTGCTGACTTCGCGAGTATCAATACTGGGGACTTGTAGTTGGCCCGCGCCAAAAATCTCACCCACGGTATCCTTATTGACTTTCAGGTCCATAATGATCCGATCATCTGGGGTGATTTGAGGTGTAACGGTCAAGCCTAGTACCGCTTTACGAAACGAGACTGAGGTCGCCCCACTGGAGGATGCTTCCAGATACGGTATCTCTACACCTTGTTCAATGTAGGCTTCATGCTGATTCGCGGTGATTACTCGTGGGCTTGAGATAACCTCTCCATTACCTTCAGCTTGCATTGCAGAGAGTTCCAGTTCCAGCAGGGTGCCGAATGGAAGCTTGGCAAGCGCAATGCCGAGTGTTCCTGCTGCGTTGTTAGCCGGTAAATTAACATTGTATCGACCGGTGCCTAAGGTTTCACCATTAATCAAATCCTGAACACCCTGGGAGCTGCCAGCAGCTACGATCCCGTCCCCCGTGGTTGAACCACCTGGGTTAGCTGAATTTCTGTTCGCGCCCCAGCGTACTCCGATATCCCTGTTGAAGTCATCAGAAGCGATAACGATTCGGGACTCAATGAGAACTTGACGGATAGGCACATCGAGTCGATGAACCAGAGCACGAATGATTTCTAGCTGGTCGATGGTATCGTTAATTAGTAGGGTGTTGGTTCGATCGTCAACAGAGACGGTGCCGCGCTCGGTCATGATGCCACCATCTTCTGTCTTTAGAAGTTTGGCCAAGTCCTTGGCCTTTGCATAATTGGCCTGGAAGAATTCGGTGCGCAATGGTGCCAGCTCAGTTTTTTGTTTTAGAGCTTCAAGCTCCACCTTCTCGCGGTTAGCTATCTCCTCGGCTGGTGCTATCATGATGACGCTACCCGTCTGGCGTTTGCCTAACGATTTGGACTGTAGAATAATTTCTAGAGCTTGATCCCATGGAACGTTTTTCAGGCGTAGTGTTAGCTTGCCTTTCACTGAATCACTAACAACAATGTTCAAATCCGTGAAATCTGCGAGTAATTGAAGTACAGAGCGCACTTCAATATCCTGAAAGTTTAAAGATAACTTTTCGCCTACATAACCGAATTTCGCTTTGCGGTTTTCTTCGATCTCGTCTTTAGACGTAGGTTTTAGTTCGACAGTAAACATTTTTCCGGACTGATAGGCCAGTTGTTCAAAATTCTGAGTAGCGGGAAATATGACAACTCTGGTTCCACGTTTGTTTGATATGGCATCGATAAATTTTACGGGTGTTCCGAAGTCCATAACGTCCAGGCGTTTTTGCAACTTGTCTGAAAGCATAGTGCCTGGAAATTCAACGACCAACTTACCACCTTCCTGCCTGACATCAGTTACGACACCCGTGGAAGAGAGGTTGAATATAATTCTACCTTCACCCATGGGGCCGCGCCGAAAGTCTAAGCCACTGATAGTGTTCATACGTTGCTGTTGAACAGAGTTGTTGGCTAACAGGGTTGTACTATTTGCTGCAGCTAGCTGAACAGGTTCCGACGTATTCTGATTGTTGGAAACACTACCTGCTGGACTCAGGTCAATCAGCAATTGATTTCCTTTGACCGTTGTTGAATAAGGTGAGAGTGCCGTGAGGTTTACGACAACACGAGTTCGACCGCCTGCTTCAACCGTCGTGATGTTTTGAAGCACTCCTGAACTGACAGTGAGAGTCCTGCTATCCATGCCGTTTTTTGTGTCGGCAAGATCCAGAGCAATACGCGCCGGATTGTCAATAGTGAATGCTTTTGGTGTCGTCGCGGGCCCACTCATCGTCAATGCAATTTGCTGCTTGTTGCCAGGTAGTTTGATATGTGTGATATCAAGAAGAGTGTTCTGCGCAGCTTGAATTCCAGTGCTTGCAAGCGCTACTGCTGCCAGCAATATCAGCTTGCTAGCTCCAGAGACAGTGCGTAATCCGATATGATTTATAAAATTCATCGTTTTACGGATCTGCATGTTTAACATAATCTCCATTTTCTCTAGTCCTCTGCCATGGCCAGCTGTGCTTCGCGGTTAATCCAACCACTTAAGCCATCGGGCACCAATTCCACGATATGTATTTTGGTTTCAGATACTTGAATTATTTTGCCGTGATTTTGACCAGCAAAATTTCCTGGTTGAACCCTGTGTATCGTTCCATCAGGATCGCGGACTAACCCCCATGTTTGTTTCTTCTGCTGCAATAAACCGACCATTTTTAGTGCATCCACAGGGTAATTCTCGAGTGCTTCGCGTCGACGAGTTGCTTCAGGACGTGGTCCTGAATAACTATTTGATGCAGCCAAGCCGTCAACCACATCGGTTTGCGGTCGGAACGGATCGCGAGCATCTACTGCATCATAGGTAAACATCTGATATTCAGGAAACTCGGGAAGAGGCTCCACAGCGCCGTGATGAGATTGTTTGGTTTCATTTATAAAATGATCAAGATCTGCCATGCTGCCTCCACAGGCGCTTAGCAAAGTTGAAATACCGATAAGAGGTATGAGCTTTAAGCGATGCATGGCTTATTTCTCCTCCTCGATATAGCGATAGGTCGTTGCGACAAGATCCATCTTTAATTTTTTCGCCCCTTTAGCACTTGTTCTGCTTAAAGTATTTGATTGCTCTTCTGCTTTTGGCGTTACATCAGTAATATCGATATTGCTAAGTGTCACGATCCTTGGAAGTGCTGCCAAACCGCTTACAAAGGTACCGAATTGATGGTATTGGCCGGTGACGCTTATTCGAATGGGATACTCAGCGTAAAATTCACGAGATATTTCACTCTCAGGTCTGAAATTCTGCACCTCTAAACCACTTGATACGCTGGTCTGAGATAGGTCCACCAAAAGGCTCTCTATATCAATTCTGTTGGGTAACTGGCGCAACATGACGTTGAACGTTTTTTTCATCTCTTCCAACTGATCAACATAGGCAGAGCGATTCGCGGCCTTGGCTTGTTCAGTGTCGAACGTAATTCGTAGTTCTGATTCCTGCGATTGCAGTAGTGTTAATTTATCGAACTGCGGAATAATCACGAAGTGGTAAATTGCCCCGATAATTGCTGCGCAGCCAAGCAGAATTAGAATACTGCGAGCTGCAATGGGGGAGGTTCCAATGCGACTGAACGAATCCCCATCGATGTTTTGGAGGTCCTCCCATGTGTCACTAAATGTCATTGTTAGCCTCCGCTTTATTGTTTTGCTGGTTTTGTTGCAGATTTAGCTTGAATGTGGAAATCATGCTGCCTTTTTCTGAGGTGATGCTATCGAGTTCAGGCTTTGTAAAGTATTCGCTACTGTCCATGCGTCGCATCAAAGCAGATACTCGAGCATTTGATTCTGCGAGTCCTTGTAGCTCTAGCAGATCCTCGCCTTTCTGTTTCATGGATGTCAGGTAGATTCCATCAGGCAGTCGAGTTGCGATTTCCTGGAAGGTGTGAACGATATGCGGTCGTTTTCCCTGTAATTCCTGAATGATGTCCATACGCGCAAGCAAGTCGCTTTTAGTCTCTTCTAGCTTCCTAATTGCCTTGAGCTCTTCAGCGAGCAGCGCTATTTCAGAGTTAAGGCGATCGTTGCGCTTGGTTTGGAAATTAACCTTGTCTTCGACGTATTTGAACCCCCCCAAACCGACGCCTGCTGCGATAGCTAAACAGAAGCACAGAGCTACGTAGAAATCTTTATTCTTCTCCAATCGACGGCTTTCGCGCCAGGGAAGAAGGTTAATACGTGTCATTGATCTGCTCCGCGCATTGCTAGCCCACATGCAATCAACATGGCAGGCCCGTCATCCTTTAGACGTTGTGTTGGAATATCTGATGCGACTTTCATCCCACCAAATGGATCAGCAACAACAGTAGGGGTGCCTATTCGTTGTTCAATCAACTCAGCGACACCGGGAATGCCCGTACAGCCACCCGCCAGAACAATCTGGTCAACATAGTCGTTTTTATCAGCGGAAAAGAAAAATTGGAGAAATCTGTTGGCTTGCTGCACCACTAAGTCTCTGAAGGGTGCTAACACCTCAGGTTCGTAATTCTCCGGGAGACCTCCAACGCGTTTTACACGACCAGCATCTTCATAAGACAGGCCATAGCGACGCATGATTTCTTCGGTGAGCTGTTTTCCGCCGAAAGGTTGCTCACGGGTATAGACCAGTTGTTGATTACGCAGCACGCACAGACTCGTCATGCTTGCGCCAATGTCAAGAATTGCGACTGTACTATCAAGCCCATCGTTTGGGATCTGATGTTTGATTAGCTGGAAGGCCGCTTCGGTGGTATAAGGTTCCACATCAACGATCTTGACATCGAGACCGGCAATCTGAGCAGCAGCAATTCTGTCGTCGACGTTCTCACTGCGTGATGCTGCGAGTAACACATCGACCATTCCTTCTTGATCTTCAGATTTGCCGATGATCTGGAAATCCAGATTGACCTCTTCGATGGAGTAGGGGATGTACTGATCCGCTTCTAGCTGAATTTGCGCGTTCATCTCGTGGTCCTTCAAATCAGCTGGCATTTGAATGATTTTAGTGATGACCATGGCACTCGGTACGGCAACCGCGCACGCTTTGGTGCGAGAGCCGGAGCGGACGTAAGCCCTTTTTATGGCTTCACCTACTGCCTCCGCGTCTTGCAGGTTCTTCTCATTGACCGCGTTTGCTGGTAAAGGCTCGACGGTATAGCTGATAACCTTGAACCCCTTCTTTATCGGTTTTAATTCCAATAATTTGACTGAGGTCGCAGTAATATCGAGGCCGATGAGCCCTGCTTTTCTGGATGATATTTTGAGTGCCATGTCATATTTAGCGCCCAAAGCGTGATATACCTTTAGTGTCAGTCGAAGTTTCCAATGACTAATGCGAGATCCAGTCCGCATTTCTGGGGCATATTTCTGTTACAAGAAACAGTGCAATGTTGTGCTGTCAGCTGCAAAGGCGCGTCGTGTGCGAGTTTGCTGATATGACTCCACTCTTGGACTGTGTCCACAGAGAAGTAACTCTTAAGACAGATCTTTTGGCCGACAAGGCAGTCAATTGATACAATTAAACAATACACAGCCAAAATGGCCCTTTGATGTCTTCATCCTCTGCTTCAACGGGAAAATCCCGTAGGCGACGTTCAGTGCGTAAAAAGCGTGGCTGGTTCGCCCGAATATTTAGATGGCTCGTATTTACCGGAGTAGTGGCTGGGTTGCTAGTCGCTATTGGTGTGGGTTATTTGTATTTCACAATCTCACCGACGCTACCAAATGTTCAGCAGTTGCGTGAAGTGCAGCTTCAGATGCCTTTGCGCATTTTTACTGCAGACGGTGATCTCATTGCTGAGTATGGTGAGAAACGCCGTGAGCCTGTAATGATCTCAGAAGTGCCTGATAGCTTGAAAAACGCCATTATTGCAGCAGAGGATCAGCATTTTTATTCTCACCCAGGTGTTGCATGGCAGGGATTGGTTCGAGCGGCAGTGTTTCTCGTTAAAACAGGTCGGAAAGGTCCCGGTGGAAGTACGATCACCATGCAGGTTGCCCGGAACTTCTTTCTAACTAACGAGAGGACTTACGATCGAAAGATTCGAGAGATTTTTCTCTCTTTTAAGATTGAGAGCGAGTTGGCGAAAGACGAAATTCTCGAGCTATACATCAATAAAATTTATCTGGGCACCCGTGCTTACGGTTTTGCTGCCGCATCCAGCGTCTACTATGGTAAGAAAATATCCGAACTTGAGTTAGTTGAATCGGCAATGTTAGCCGGTTTGCCCAAGGCACCATCCCGCTACAATCCTATTGTAAATCCGGAACGGGCATTGCTCAGACGCGACTATGTTCTGGGTCGTATGCGTGCTCTCGACATGATCAATGAGGAAAACTACACCTATGCAGTGACTCAGCCGGTGACGGCGACACGGCACTATGCGACCCCGGAAGCTGAAGCTCACTATGTGGGTGAAATGGCTCGGTCACGGGTTCAGCAGTTGTTTGGTAAAAATTGGGCTAATGCGGGTTACAAAGTCTTTACTACCATCAAGTCGGATGATCAGCGGGCTGCTAACGTAGCGCTGCGTGACGCGCTGTACGACTATGAGCGCCGGCATGGTTACGTTGGCCCTATCGATACGATTGATACTGAATCGCTGGCAGATTCAGAGATATTAACGGCGCGGTTGAGCGCACTGAGTGACCCGGGTGATTTGCTACCTGCTGCTGTGATTGCGCTGGTGGACAACACGGCAACAGTGATAACGGAGACTGGTCAGGAGTACGTGTTGCCATTCGAAGATGTCCAGTGGGCGCGCAAAAGATTGTCGATTGATAAGCGAGGCTCAAAAGTGGAATCGGTGGAGCAGGTTTTGAACATTGGTGATGTTATCGCGCTTCAGGTTCGTGATGATGGCACGGCGAGATTTGTGCAGGAGCCCGGAATCGAAGGCGCTTTTATCGCGATGGAGCCATCGACAGGAGAGGTAACCGCGTTAGTTGGGGGATACGATTACTACCGCAGTAAATTTAATCGTGTAACTCAGGCGCGACGCCAACCTGGGTCAACCTTCAAGCCTTTTATCTACTCTGCGGCCTTGAGCGCTGGGGATACTGCAGCCACTATCTATAATGATGCGCCAGTCGTTTTCCACGATGATGCACTCGAAGGGGAGTGGAGGCCGTCTAACTATAGTGGCCGTTTTTTCGGTCCGACAAGATTGCGGGAAGCTTTGGTCAAGTCGCGCAACCTTGTGTCTGTGCGGGTGCTTCGGGAAATAGGTGTTCCATTCGCAGTAGACTATGCTCAGCGTTTTGGGTTTAAAAAAGAGAACCTTCCGCCAGATTTGTCGCTCTCTCTAGGCAACGCGGCTGTTTCCCCTTTGGAAATGAGTTCAGCCTTTGCCATTTTCGCTAACGGTGGATACCGCGTACCCGCCCATTTCATTGAACGGGTAGAAGATCCACGCGGTAACGTCCTCTACAGAGCGCCAAAAGTAGTGTTTTGCGATGACTGTGACCCATCACTGAGTAATCCGTTGGACTCAGAAATGGGCTCCATAAGTGGTGAGGCTGTTGCAGGCGCAGCGACATCGGACAAAGCCAGTATGGCTGTTTTATTGAATGAAGATGCAACTGCTATTGAAAGTGCAGCGGCTAGCTACGAATTGAAAAAGGTACTACTAGATGCGGTCGCTGCACCCAGGGTCATTGATGAACGCAATGCATATATAATGACTAGCATTATGCAAGAGGTTGTTGAGCGTGGAACTGCAAGACGAGCTGGAAAGGCCTTGGGACGACAGGATCTAGCGGGTAAAACTGGAACAACAAACAATCAGTTGGATGCTTGGTTTGTTGGTTTTAATACTGCGGTTGTAGCATCGGCATGGATTGGATCAGACGGGCTAGATTCTTTGGGGCGCGGTGAGGCGGGCGGGGTTGCGGCGCTACCCATGTGGACCAGCTTCATGCAAAACACCGTGGCAGGGTCGCCTCAGATTGAAGTTTCTGTGCCTGAAGGCATAAAAATGGTGCGCATCGATCGTAAAAGTGGAGAGCCTGCAGTTGGTGAGAACACCATCATGGAATTGTTTATGGAAGACAACATGCCCGATGAGGAAGGAATAAAAGGTATAGAGGATGCTGAAACAAGCGCGCCAAAGGGCGAAATCGTTGTGCAGACCAAAACCAAAAAGCAAAAAGCCAAAGAAGTTGACCAGCTCTTCTAGTGATTCGGTTTTAAATTTTTTACGCGCCATACGTTAGGTGGCGCGTAAAAATTACTCCTCTTTTGAGCTTAGCTCGCGTACCGCCTCAACCATAACGCCTAGATGATCAGGGTTAACGAATTGGTGGATGCCATGTCCCAGATTGAAAACGTGGCCTGGGCCTTGTCCATAGCTATCCAGCACTCGCTTAACATGATGGCGAATTGTGTCAGCGTCGCCATAGAGTACTGATGGGTCAAGATTGCCCTGTAACGCTACACGATCACCGGTGCGTTCACGTGCATCGGCAAGATCTGTGGTCCAATCGATGCCCAAGCCATCGCAGCCTGTGTCGGCCATGATGTCCAGCCATTGGCCACCGTTTTTTGTAAATAGCACTACCGGTACTTTACGGCCTTCTGATTCTCGCTGAAGCCCGTCAACAATTTGTTGCATATAATATAAAGAGAATTGCCGGTAATTTTCAGGCGACAGTACGCCTCCCCAGGTGTCGAATATCATGAGTGACTGCGCGCCTGCTTGCACTTGTGCATTCAGGTAGCTGATGACTGATTGAGCAGTCTTATCTAACAATTGATGTAAGGATTCAGGATCACTAAAGAGCATTCCTTTTATTTTGGAAAAATCCTTGGTCCCGCCGCCTTCAACCATGTATGTGGCCAGAGTCCATGGACTACCTGAAAAACCGATTAGAGGAACGCGTCCATCCAGCTCTCGCCGAATTGTCGAGACAGCGTCCATAACGTACTTTAATGAATCCATTGGATCTGGAATAGGTAGTTTAGCGACATCTGCCCGGCTGCGAACAGGATTCGAAAACTTAGGACCTTCGCCGGTTTCGAAGCTTAATCCCAGGCCCATAGCGTCAGGGATAGTTAGGATGTCAGAAAATAGAATCGCAGCGTCTAGATTAAATCGATCCAGTGGCTGCAAAGTGACCTCACACGCCAAATCTGGCGTGCTGCACAGCGTCATGAAATCTCCAGCCTGCTTCCTGACTTTCAGGTATTCGGGCAGATAACGGCCAGCCTGGCGCATGACCCAAACAGGAGTTCGTGTTGTTTCTTCCCTGTTAAGAGCCCGAAGGTACAAATCGTTCTTTAGTGGTGAGTTCATTAGCGAAGGCGAGTTTGATGCTGCATGGACGGGCTGTCCTTAAGCAACGGGACAGCTGT
This sequence comes from Granulosicoccus sp., assembly GCA_047634635.1. Classification (GTDB taxonomy): domain Bacteria; phylum Pseudomonadota; class Gammaproteobacteria; order Granulosicoccales; family Granulosicoccaceae; genus Granulosicoccus. The sequence goes on from JBLIIE010000011.1 coordinate 42,585, forward strand.
CGGTGTAAAAATGGAGTCGAACTTAACCGTTGATGACTTGATTCTTTGCTTCAACAGCCGTTTCCGCCAGATACTTAACGATACCGTCTGCGGCATTTCTACCTTCAAACACGGCAGTTACGACCAGATCTGAGCCACGCACCATATCACCGCCAGCAAACACTTGTGGATTGGTAGTTTGATGAGCAAACGGGGAAGCTTCAGGTGCCACCACCCGGCCAGAGTCGTCGGTGGTTATGTTGAAATCAGTAAACCAGTCTGCAGGATTAGGTCGAAAACCGAACGCAACCAATACCGCGTCTGCAGGAATGATCTCCTCGGTACCTTCTACTGTTTCAGGCATTCGCCTGCCGCGTTGGTCTGGTGTACCCAATTTAGTGGTTACAACCTTCACACCAGTGACTTGCCCAGATTTATCACTGATCAGTTCAATGGGTTGGCGATTCCACAAAAATATAACACCTTCTTCCTTTGCATTTTTGACTTCGCGTCGCGACCCGGGCATGTTTTTCTCGTCGCGTCGATAAGCGCAAGTGACTGACTTGGCATTTTGCCGTATGGAGGTGCGATTGCAATCCATGGCGGTATCACCGCCACCAAGAGTCACTACATTCTTGCCTTTCAGATTAATGAAGTTGGCTTTTTCTTTATCCCAGCCGTACTGGTAATTTACATTGGAAATTAGATACGGCAAAGCTTCGTGCACGTTCTTCAAATCTTCGCCCGGGAAGCCACCGCGCATGGATGTATAGGTGCCCATGCCGAGAAAAACAGCATCGTACTCATCCAGAAGCTTCTGAAAAGGAACGTCCTTGCCGATATCCGTATCTAATCTAAATTCGATGCCCATCTCCTCCATGATTTCACGGCGTGTGAAGACAACTTCTTTTTCCAATTTAAAAGGAGGAATACCAAATGTGAGTAGGCCACCAATTTCAGAATACCGGTCGTAGACAACCGCTTTTACGCCATTGCGAGTTAGCACGTCAGCGCAACCCAAGCCTGCAGGCCCTGCGCCGATGATGGCCACTTTTTGTCCTGTTGATATGACGCCGGAAAGGTCGGGGCGCCAGCCTTGTTTCAGTGCCTCATCAGTGATGTATTTCTCAATGGAACCAATAGTGACCGCACCAAAGCCATCGTTCAGTGTGCAGGCGCCTTCACATAGCCGGTCTTGAGGACAAACACGCCCGCACATCTCCGGAAGAGAGTTCGTTTTGTGGGACATTTCCGCTGCCTGGAACAAATTGCCCTCAGCGACAAGCTTTAGCCAATTGGGAATGTAGTTGTGCACGGGACACTTCCATTCGCAATATGGATTACCGCAAGAGATACATCTGCCTGCCTGTTTAGCTGCTTTTTCGGCAGAATACTCGCCGTAGATTTCCTTGAAATGCTTAATTCGGATAGGGGCTTTGATCTTCTTGGGATCTTTTCTGGGAAGTTCCAGAAACTGAAAGTTCATGTCGCTCATTTAATTATCCCTGTCCTTAACGTGCTCATCTGGTCCGCGCTTGGCTAAATATCAAGTATTCAGCCGGTCTCGTATGGTCTTGCTCACAGACGCCATGTCTGCGCGACCCTGAAGCTTGGGCTTCACTAGTCCCATGACTTTCCCCATATCTTTTACGGAGCTTGCACCTGTTTCGATGATTGCAGCATCGATGATCGCAGCAATTTTGTCATCGCCCAAAGCCGCCGGCATATAAGTCTGAATTATTTCGGATTCGGCCTGTTCTTGTGCAACCAGGTCGTCGCGACCTGCCGCTTGAAACTGGCTGATAGATTCACGACGCTGTTTTAGCAATTTCTCGAAAATTGCCAGTGTGGTGACTTCGTCAAGCTCAATTCGCTCGTCGACTTCTTTTTGTTTGATTGCGGCAGACATCAGTCGCAGCGTGGCCAGGCGAGGTTTGTCGCGGGCTTTCATCGCTGTCTTAATGTCTTCCAGAACGCGCTGACGGGTTTCACTCATCATTATGCTCCTAATGACTAGTATAAAAAGTGGCAAACTGTGAGCGCCGGAAGACCCCCCGAAATATCGAGGTTTCGTTGGTGCAAAACTTGGAACGAACTACAAGGTTAGCCAAACCGCCAAGGCGGCGGTTCATTGAACCGTAAAAAACGACAGATAACTAGGTCAGTGACCCAGTTATCTGCTGTGTTTTCTAGTACATTCTTACGCGACGAGAAGATTCTTTAGAAACCTTCTTCTGGTGGCGTTTGACAGCCGCTGCAGCCTTGCGCTTGCGCTCGGTTGTGGGCTTTTCGTAGAACTCACGACGGCGAGTTTCGGTAAGAACTCCCGCTTTTTCGCAAGATCGTTTGAAACGGCGCAGGGCCATTTCGAAAGGTTCGTTCTCTTTGACACGTACTGAAGGCATTAAGTAATTCTCAGCTGAACGGCGGAAAGCCCTCTATTGTAACGGCTTCCGTGGCATAAACTCAAATATTTTGGTAATTCTTTGAATATTCCCATGATCACACTTGGTATCGAGAGCTCTTGCGACGAAACTGGCCTGGCTCTTTACTGTTCGGAGCGGGGTCTTTTGTCCCATGCGCTGTTTAGTCAGGTTGACTTGCATGCACTATACGGTGGAGTTGTCCCTGAACTTGCGTCTCGTGATCATGTTCGGCGGCTTGTGCCGCTCACGCGTCAAGTTTGCAGGGAGGCCAAAATTTTGTTGACAGCAATTGACGCTGTTGCGTATACCTCTGGCCCTGGCCTCGCTGGAGCGCTCTTGACAGGCGCAATGATGGCTCAAGGACTGGCCTGGGCGCTGCAAAAGCCCGCTCTAGGAGTTCATCATCTGGAGGGGCACCTATTGGCTCCGATGCTCGAAGAAAACTCGCCAGAATTTCCATTCCTGTGTTTGTTGGTGTCCGGTGGGCACACTCAATTAGTCAGGGTGTCTGGTCTGGGTCAATACGAGTTGCTAGGAGAATCGATAGATGATGCCGCGGGAGAGGCTTTTGATAAGACTGCAAAGATGCTGGGCCTAGGGTATCCCGGCGGGGCTGCATTGTCTAAATTGGCTCAGCGAGGGGATGCAAGCCGCGTCAAGCTACCAAGGCCCATGATGGATCGTCCCAACCTGGATTTTAGTTTTAGTGGTCTGAAGACTGCGGCGATTACTCGATATAGGGCGTTTTCTGGCAGTGAAGGCGAGCATCAACAGTTTGTAGCCGATCTTGCAGCTAGCTTTGAGCTGGCTGTCGTCGAGGTGTTGATGGGTAAAAGTCGTAAGGCACTCCAGCAGACCGGGCTACGCCGGCTTGTCATTTCGGGTGGTGTTAGTGCAAATCGACTTTTACGAGCAACTGCAGACGAGCTTGAGGGCGACAATGTTGAAGTTTTCTATCCGCGTCTGGAGTTTTGCACGGACAACGGCGCTATGATTGCTTTGGCTGGTTCCCTTCGGCTGAGTCGAGGTGAGTCCTCCGAGCTGGGTGTCATTATTAACCCTCGGTGGCCGTTAGCGAGTCTCTCCTGAGGTATGAGCAGTTATTTTTTGCCTATCAAAGGTTCGGTTCCAGCTATAAGCCGCTGAATATTGGTTCGATGGGTATAAAAGAGAAAAGCACCAATCATGAGAAACCCTACGGCGAAAGTGATCTGTCCTTCGAATAGTAAATAGAAGGGAACCAGTACAAATGTTGCTAATGCTGCTAAAGATGAGCGTTTGAATGCCAGGCTGATTGCCAGCCAGGTCAGCAAAGCCAGTGCTCCAATGGTCAAATCGAGCCCGAGTAATGCGCCAAAGCCCGTTGCGACTCCTTTCCCGCCTCTAAAGTCGAAAAATATTGGGTATAGGTGTCCCAGGAAGGCGGCAAAGGCTGCCAGGGCTATGGTGGCAGAGTGATCAACCATTGCAGCTGTAAGCATAACGGGCAAAAAGCCTTTTAAGGCATCTCCGAGCAAAGTGAGCGCAGCGGGTAGCTTTCCACCCACTCTAAGCACATTGGTTGCACCTGGATTTCCTGAACCCTCTGTTCTTGGGTCTTTCAGGCCCATTACTTTGCACACAATGATCGCAGTAGAAACTGAACCAGCAAGGTAGGCGAACAACGTAACAAAGAGAGCGGGTATGGCTAGATCTGCGCTAAACACGTATCAAGGTCCAATTAATTGAGACAGATGAGCTGGACTATATAAGAATAATGGGTTCAATATGTAATCCGTTGATTCGTTCACAAGGTAAAGCTAATTCATGAGTTCGTTGATTCAGCCCGGCTCGGTGGCTCAGGTGCGTCGGCAGTTTCTAAAATCACAGAATGAATTCGATGCGCACTCAGCTGTGTTCGAATCTGTGTCTCAACAGCTACAGGAGCGTCTTGGGCTGCTGGCAATACAGCCAGTCCGTGTCTTGGATCTCGGTTGTCGAACTGGTTATCAATTGGATGCTTTGCAGCAGATGTACCCCAATGCGCAAATTATTGGGTGTGATTTGGCTGCGAAAAAAGAGGTGGAGCTGCCTAGCAGTTGGCCTAGCTGGTTGCGCAGACGGCCTCAAGGGCCAGTGCGATTAACCTGTGATCCCCATGAGCTGCCCTTTGCTGAGGCAACATTTGATTTAGTTGTATCTAATTTATTGCTACCGTGGAGCCATTCCCCGCATCGTGTTTTTGAGGAGGCTGCGCGAATTCTTAAGCCTGGTGGTGCGTTCATGTTTACCACCGCTGGGCCCGACACGCTTATGGAGTATCGGGCTGCATGGGCACGCGTCGACAGTTGTGTGCATTCATTCGGACTTATTGACATGCACGACATCGGTGATTCGCTGATGGCAGCGGGGTTTGCTGCTCCAGTATTGGATCGTGATGTGCTGCAAGTTGATTATCCGTCGATAAGCGCTCTCCAAAAGGAACTACGATGCCTGGGTGCTGCTAATGTTGCCGGTGGGCGACGATTGGGACTGATGGCGCCGGCTGTTCTCAGGTCGCTCGACAGCTTAACTTCCGATAAGGATAGATTTGTTGTCTCGCTGGAGTTGGTTCATGGCCACGGATGGAAAGGAGAATTACATCCATCTCGGAAAAACACTGATTCTGAATTTAAAATACCGGCAGATAGTTTGCGCGGATCCTGGAGTGCTAAAGCGAAACGCTGAGTGTATGCCGGCTGGCACAACATTAGCTGGAGTTATCTTAAGCTCAACCAAGCTGTGTTGCATTCCGTACATAAATGCGATGGAACATTTTCTGTTACGGCTATGAGCATTGCTAATGATCGAAATCCAGGAGGAAAACGGCAAAACTACCAGGTTTATCGTCAAAGCTAATCAGTCAATGAGCTGGCGCGCTAACATGTACCTTGCGGCCAGTCTTGGGTTTATTTGTATGGGAGTTGCAATCGTACTTGCGACTTTCGGGTTATGGATGGTCATCCCGTTTGCGGGCGCAGAGATAGTGCTAATCGTCGTTTGCTTGCACCTGACACTAAAAAGATTGTCTAGAAAGGAAGTAATTACGCTTAACAATGACGCGATTCGCTTGGAGTGGGGCTACAATCAACCCGATGTCACTGTAAACTTGCCACGTCAGTTTAGTCGGCTTTCGTACAAGTGCTCAGAGAGTCTATTTGAGGTTGGAGATTTAAGTCTTTCCGCACATGGAAAACGTTATGTGCTGGGATCCAGTCTTAATCGAGAAGAGAAAAAAGAGTTGTATAAAGAATTGAAAGTCGCTCTGAGTCAGCAATAGGTAAATTGTTGCTGACTCGGAGCTTTTTGGGTTGAATTTGACGGACCTAAGCTCACTCGTAGAGCGGGCCTCTGACCGACAGTCGCAGTGCTTACGCGCTGAACAGTTTTTTTATTAATTTTTTGGAGAGTATTTATGACGTCTAACGTTTCCCGTTGGGCGCTCCTGTGTTTGGTTTTGCTAATGGCACCTGTAGGTGCTTGGGCAGATTGGGGAGCGTTGAACATGCCGCAAGGCGTAACGGATCTCAGTAAGGAGGTTTATACCCTCCACATGCGGATCTTTTATGTCGTTTGCGCAATTGGTGCTGCGGTGTTCAGTGTCATGGTTTACTCGATGTATGCGCATCGCAAATCCAAAGGCGCAAAAGCTGCAAGTTTTCATGAGAGCACCACGGTCGAAATCGTCTGGACGGTAGTTCCGTTGATCATCCTGATTGCCATGGCCATTCCAGCCGCACGCGTACTGATCAAAATGGAAGACTTTAGTGATTCTGATATGTCCATCAAGATCACTGGCTACCAATGGCGCTGGCAATATGAGTACATTGACAGTGGCGTGTCTTTCTACAGCCAGCTAGAGCCCAGTCACAATATAGCCCGTCAATTGGGATCCGACGTAGACCTGCAGGCTACATTTTCTCCCTCCAGGAAACGTGGAGACAGCGAAGGTGGCGTGTACTTGAAAGAAGTCGATAACGAGCTGATAGTGCCAGTCGGCAAGAAAATCCGATTCTTGCATACTGCGGCAGATGTTATCCACTCTTGGTGGGTACCTGATCTGGCTGTCAAAAAAGATGCGATTCCCGGATTTATTAATGAAAATTGGGCGCTCATAACGGAGCCTGGTGTTTACCATGGTAAGTGTGCCGAACTATGTGGACGTGGTCATGGCTTTATGCCAATCGTGGTTCGCGCTGTTCCTCAGGAAGAGTTTGATACTTGGATCGCGGACAGGCAGTTAGCAATGGCTTCCATGACAGAGCAGGCTGAACGTCAGTGGGCGCACCAAGAACTGGTTAGCGTAGGTGAGGGTGTCTATCAGGCGAACTGCATGAGTTGCCATCAGGCAGAAGGACAGGGCATCCCAGGAATGTTTCCCGCTATAGCGGGCAGTGGCGTGGCTACTGGCAGCATGGACAAACACATTGCTACAGTGATGAACGGTATCGAAGGGACAATGATGGGACAATTCAGCGAAGTACTGAGTGATTCGGATATCGCTGCGGTTATTACCTACCAGCGAAATGCTTTTGGAAATAGTACCGGCGATTTGCTCCAACCATCACACATCAAATCGCTGCGAGAGGGACTCGACATAAGCGCTCCATCCAGCGTTGCTTCGCTTCCTGAATCGAACACAAATATGGGAGTCAACTGATGAGTTATAACGACGTTACACATCACACAGCAGATGATAATCACGACGATCATGACCACCACGGCCCTGCGCCAGGTTTAATGCGTTGGGTCACTACGACCAACCACAAGGACATCGGGACGCTGTATCTCTGGTTCTCGTTGGTTATGTTTTTTATCGGCGGTGCAATGGCCTTGGTTATTCGCGCCGAGCTATTTCAACCTGGCATCCAGATTGTGGATCCGATGTTCTTCAATTCCATGACCACCATGCACGCCATTGTCATGATCTTTGGTGTAGTGATGCCGGCATTTGTTGGTTTGGCTAACTGGATGATCCCGATGATGATCGGTTCTCCTGACATGGCAATGCCGAGATTGAACAACTGGTCATTCTGGATCATGCCGTTCGCATTCACCATCATGCTATCTACTCTGTTTATGGACAGTGGTGGTCCAGCGGGTGGGTGGACTTTGTACCCGCCGCTCGTGTTGCAGATGGGTGATAGCTTTGCTTTCGTAGTTTTTGCGATCCATTTCTTAGGCATTTCATCAGTCATGGGTTCAATCAACATCGTCGCTACGATATTCAACATGCGTGCGCCAGGCATGACATTCATGAAAATGCCTATGTTCGTATGGACATGGTTGATCACGGCCTACCTGCTTATCGCCACTATTCCGGTCTTTGCGGGAGCGGTAACCATGCTGTTAACCGACCGGTTCTTCGGCACCAGCTTTTTTAGTGCCGCTGGTGGTGGTGATCCTGTGCTGTTCCAGCATATTTTCTGGTTTTTTGGCCATCCCGAAGTTTATATTTTGATTTTGCCTGCGTTCGGTATTGTGTCGTCCATCATTCCAACATTTGCTCGTAAAGAACTATTTGGCTACGACTCAATGGTCTACGCAACAGCCTCCATTGCCTTCTTGTCGTTTATCGTATGGGCTCACCACATGTTCACCACTGGCATGCCTTTGGCTGGGCAATTATTCTTCATGTTCTCCACTATGCTGATCTCAGTGCCAACAGGCGTTAAGGTATTTAACTGGGTTGCTACCATGTGGCGTGGCTCCATGAGTTTCGAAACGCCAATGCTATTCGCAATCGGCTTCGTCATCATGTTTACTGTTGGTGGTCTGTCAGGACTTATGCTGGCAATCACACCAGCAGATATCCAGTACCACGATACGTATTTCGTGGTGGCTCATTTTCACTATGTATTAGTACCTGGAGCGATTTACTCGCTGATGGCTGCTACCTACTACTGGATGCCTAAGTGGACTGGGAATATGTACGACGAAAAGCTGGGTCGTATGCACTTCTGGATCTCCACTGTTTTCGTAAACGTTCTGTTCTTCCCCATGCACTTTGTCGGACTAGCTGGAATGCCACGCCGTATCCCTGATTACAGTCTGCAGTTTGCTGACTGGAACATGATTGCGACTATTGGCGCCTTCGGCTTCGGTTTTAGCCAATTGATGTTTGTTTACATCATCGTCAAGTGTGTCAAGGGCGGTGAGAAGGCGACAGGTGAAGTTTGGGAAGGTGCTCGCGGACTGGAGTGGACGGTTGCGTCTCCAGCCCCGTACCACACCTTTGAAACAGCTCCACTTATTGAATCTTCAACGGTTACTCGATAGTTAGACAGCGAAAGAACAGGTATCCACGGTATATGAACAAAGAACAGGCACACAGCGCGGAAATAACCTCGGAGCCAGAGGTTTCTCCGGGTTTTTTCAAACGCCATCGACTGCCATTGTTCCTTGCCGTGGTAGCTTTATCTCTTTACGCAGGCAGCATTCTTTACATGCTGTACGGAAAAGGGGGTGCTACATGACCGAAACAATAACTATGTCTGGTAAGAAATCGCATGCCAAAGTAGTAGGCAAGATGGCTGCGTTGGCCTTCGCTATGTTTGGCTTTGGTTATCTCATGGTGCCGTTGTACGATATCATTTGTGATATCACAGGAATCAACGGTAAAACTGGCCGAGTCAGTTCTGCAGAAGCTACTGCGGCGCAGAGCGCACTGGTAGCTGAGGACAGAACAGTTATTGTGGAGTTTGTGGCTGGTATTAACCAAAGCGGATCATGGATCTTTAAACCCACGGACAATAGAATGATCGTAACGCCCGGTAAGCTTTATCATTCCAGCTACTTCGCAGAGAACTTATCCAGTAACATGGTAGTCGCACAGGCAACGCCTAGCGTGTCGCCGTTTTCAGCGGCTAGATATTTCAACAAAACAGAGTGTTTTTGCTTCACTCGGCAAGCATTTGAGCCTAACGGTTCAAGAGACATGCCGTTAACCTTTATAATTGATGAAGATTTGCCGATCAATATAGACAGAATCACCTTGTCATACACTTTATTCCGGTCTCCGGATCAAAGTTGATTGTTAGAATCCGCAGAAATAGCATTAATTCTTTGACGAACAGGGCGTAATGGCGCTCAAACAGGATCAGACATGAGTACTGCTGACGCCGGTTCCGGCTACTTCATTCCGCACGAGGCAAAGTGGCCGATCGTAGGCTCCGTTGGTTTGTTCATTTTTTTCTATGGACTAGCACAGTGGCTTAACGAGCGCGCGTTTGGTATGGAGGCGACTCTCCTTGGCGCGGCGATAGTGATATACATGATGTTTGGTTGGTTTGGCCTAGTTGCTAAAGAAAGTGAGACTGGTACCTACAATGCCCAGGTGGATACATCATTTCGATTGAGTATGCTGTGGTTCATTTTTTCAGAAGTTATGTTCTTCGCCGCATTTTTTGGAGCACTTTTTTATGTGCGAACTTTTTCAGGACCTTGGTTAGGCGGTATTGGCGGTGGTGGTGCCGAAATGACCAACGCAGTTCTGCATTCGGGACATGATTACGTCTGGCCAAGTAATGGGCCTGATCAGATCGGAGGTGATTTTTTACAGATGGGCTGGTTCGGCCTGCCATTGCTGAACACCGTAATTCTTCTTATATCAGGCTTAACATGCACCATGGCGCACCACGCTATCCGCAAGGGCCTTCGTAAGCCTTTTATTTTGTGGCTGTTGGCAACTGTTGGTTTAGGGTTTTTCTTTGTAAGCCTGCAGGCCTATGAATACGTTCATGCCTATCAGGATCTGAATCTGAAGATGACGAGCGGTATTTACGGCTCAACATTTTTCCTTTTGACAGGCTTTCACGGATTTCACGTAACAATGGGTGCAATCATCCTGCTGGTGGTTATGGTTCGGGCAACCCGAAACCACTTCAGTGCAGAGAATCATTTCGCGTTCGAAGCGGCTGCCTGGTACTGGCATTTCGTTGATGTGGTGTGGCTGGGACTGTTCATCTTTGTCTATTTGTTCTGACGAGGACGCCGTATAGGCTGAAAGATTGGCCTCTTAGAAAATATAGATTTTCGAAAGAAACAAAGGGGCGATTCATTCGCCCCTTTGTCGTGATGGACAATGAATATTAATTGGGTTGAATAAGTCTTCTGCCGCTCCCAGGCTTATGTTCTTCAACGCCTGTTGGCATGTCACGGGATTGCTCTCTTGTGGGAGGCTTTCCAGATAGTGGACCAGGATTAAAATCAATAACTCCAGTGGCGCCAGCAACTATTACGACAACAATTGCTACGATAGACAACCCAATTCTCATTGATAGTGCATTTACGGTGCGATTAGACTGACCTTTGTCTTTGACAAGGAAATAAAGCCCAGAGAAAAGGCTGATCATGACAAATCCGAGTAATAACAGGATGATAAATTTGACTAGTAGCATCGCGTTAGACTACCACTATGCGCATCGGTAGCCGTCAATTTTTGCCAAAACCCTGGGCTGTGCTGTTATATCTGGCCGTGGTTTCTTGCATGCTTTACTTAGGTTACTGGCAGGTGAATCGTGCGGCATTGAAAGTGTCTATGCAAACAGCTTCCGAGCAGGCTAATCTCGCTGAAGCGGTGCCCATCTCTACTGTAAGTGATTTGTTAACAGCTGCAGCCAAGTATCAACGCGTAAGTATCGTTGGTCAGTACGATATCAGTCGCCAATTCCTTTGGGACAACAGAACCTACAAAGGGCAAGCAGGTTTTGAGGTAATTATTCCCATGAAGCTTGAATCAGGTGACTGGGTTTTAATTAATCGTGGTTGGATAGCTCCTGGCAGTTCCAGAGCAGAATTGCCCAGCGTCGAGTTACCATCAGATGTGGCAATATCATCGATATCGATTGAGGCCGTTTTATCCCGCCCTTCCAAAGGTTTTTCCAGTGGTGAAGCTGTTCCTGACAAAGGAGAGTGGCCCCGCCTGTTACAATTTTTCGATTACACTACAATTGCTGGTGTTTTGGACGTTCCAGTTTTGCCTGTTGTCGTACAAGTACAGGCAAGGTCTATTTCTGGAGAGGAAGTAACGGTTTACACGCCGAGACCTGAATGGTTAAAGGCTAATTGGCAGCCTGCAGCATCGGGTCCTGCTAAACATTACAGCTATGCATTCCAGTGGTTTGCGATGGCAGTAGCGTTAACCCTAATTTTTATATTCGTCAATACACACAAGCGGGAAAGCAAATCAGCTGGTCCGAATAATTCGAATCGCTGAAATCGATAGAGTCTGTGAAAATGAGTGAACAGTCAGTGCCCTCAGTGGAAAATAATTCTGCATACCCGGAAATAGATCCTGTGCTTCGGCGTCGGTCGCGTATCAAGCTGCTACTTATTTTTTCAATATTCGGTGTGCCTCTAATTCTTGCCAGTATTTATCTACAAATGGTGCGCAGTAGTGGGGGGCAACTCGGAGACACGTCTAGGGGGCAACTTATTCAACCGGCTGTGCCATTAACTGAATTCTCATTAACTGAGTCCGGTGATCCTTTCAATCTGGATTCAGTCCGTGGCAGCTGGACAATGCTGTACATACTGAACGGCGAGTGTGCAGATGCCTGTAAGCTGAACCTTTATCATATGAGACAGGTAAGACTTGCGCTTAATCACCGAATGGATCGCGTACAGCGTGCTGTTTTGCTCCAATCTGAGGGCCAATTATCTGAAGATTTGCGAGAGGAGCATCTTGGGTTGATGGCAATTGTCGGAACTTCGGAAGAACAAGCCGTATTACGTGATCAGGTAAGATCTGCCGAATCGACGATGGAAAGTCTGGACAATGCGATTTATCTGATAGATCCAATGGGCAATTTGATGTTGCGGTTCCCTCCAGACCTTGAACCCAAGTCCATGCTTAAAGACATCAAACACCTGTTAAAAGTGTCTCGAATCGGGTAACTTTCGACAAGCTTCAAGATCCAGGCTCTCTGGAACACCCAGCACCAACAATTCATGAATTCAACTACACCGTCTAAGCTCAATTTGGGTCTGTTTGCGCACACAGTGTTGCACTGGCGTGATTACCTGGAAATCACCAAGCCCAAGGTCGTTTTGTTGCTTGTGTTCACCGCATTAGTGGGCATGGCCTTGGCTGTGCCGCTGTGGTTGCCTTTGCAGGAGACTGTCTTTGGTCTTCTGGGAATAGGAATGGCCGCCAGCTCTGCTGCTGCAATCAACCATGTGATTGATCAGCGTACCGATGCAATCATGAAGCGCACTGCAAATCGTCCGATACCACAAGGAGCTTTGTCCACCAGACAATGCTTGGCTTTTGCGGGCTTGCTGGGTCTGGCTGCAATGGTCATGTTGGTAGTCCTAGTCAACACTTTAACGGCGGTTCTAACCTTTTTTTCACTAATTGGCTATGCGATCGTTTACACGGTTTATTTGAAAAGAGCGACACCACAGAACATAGTGATAGGAGGGGCGGCTGGAGCCATGCCACCGGTACTGGGTTGGGCTGCGGTTACTAATGAAGTTACGGCTGGAGCGTTACTACTTTTCCTCATCGTTTTTATCTGGACGCCACCGCATTTCTGGGCGCTAGCGATTCACCGACGCGACGACTACGCAAAAGTGGATATACCAATGCTGCCTGTCACGCATGGAATTCCTTTCACACGTGTTCAGATTCTTCTTTACACGGTGTTGTTGGTGATCGTCACCATCTTGCCTTATCTCATACTTATGAGTGGCCCTATTTATCTCATAGCTGCGCTGGTATTGGGTGCGATGTTTTTGTATCACGTCTGGAAGCTTTTTGATGACAAGGCGGTCAAGCAACCCATGCGTACGTTTGTTTTCTCTATCAATTATTTAATGTGGCTGTTTGGCATCATGCTGATTGATCACTACATTCCTACGGTTTACCGAGCTCTGAGTACATAGACGAATTGTATTTACGCATGTCCCTGGGCACCCAATGCGCCATCTGAACTATAACCATCTACTCTATTTTTATACTGTTGCCCGCGAAGGAAGTGTTGTGCGTGCTGCAAAAGTTTTGCATTTAACGCCGCAAACGGTAAGTGGTCAGATTAAATTGTTGGAAGACGTAGTAGGTGAGCCTCTTTTCATTAGAGTTGGCCGTGGTCTTACTCTGTCGGATACGGGTAGAGTCGTTCAAACCTATGCAGATGAGATATTTTCGTTAGGCACAGCGCTTACCCAGCGGCTTTCCAGTACCGCTCAAAAAAGTCCGAGATCGTTACGGGTTGGTATAGTGGACTCATTCCCGAAGCTGGTTGCCTGTCGGTTGTTGGGAGTGACACTTGGAGACGAGGATCCAGCTCGCCTGTCGTGTACTGAGGGTAAATTAGAGGCTTTGCTGGCTGATCTATCGGTGCATAAATTGGATTTGATTCTCTCGGATCGTCCGGTACCAACCGAGCTTAACGTTCGTGCCTATAACCATGTTCTTGGTTCTAGCAATATTGGTTTTTTTGCACCGAATGACTGGGCAGAGAACTTGATGCACAATTTCCCTCAATCGCTGGCTGGTGTCCCTATTTTGTTGCCCAATGCGTCTAGTGCTCTAAGAAGAACGCTCGATCATTGGTTTGATGAAAACGAAATTATTCCTGACATCGCAGCGGAATTTGACGATAGCGCGTTGATGAAAACATTTGGAGAGGCAGGGTTAGGTATCTTTCCCGCACCTGAAGTCATTGCTGAGGATATCTTGCGCAGTTTTAGCTCGACACAGATAGGATCCCTCATCGACGTCACGGAGACTTATATAGCTATTTCTCCGCAACGCAATCTGAGACACCCTTCGGTATTACGAATCGCAAATTCTGCGAAAGCCGTATTTTCGCTG
>JBLIIE010000012.1:0-56515 GCA_047634635.1 Granulosicoccus sp.
CCTTGAATTTTCCCGGGGGATAACTTGCTTGGACCGACCCTGATGGAAGAGTCGTAAGTTAAGCTGGTCCGGATCCTAACGATAGACAGGCGCTTGCGAGTTTAGTGATGCCTTGCCAATCGCCAGTTTCGACCAAACTTCTGGGGGCGACCCATGAGCCGCCAACACACAGTACGTTGCTCAGGGACAGGTAATCCATCGCCGATGCAGCGTTTATGCCGCCAGTGGGGCAGAACACTGTTTCGGTGAAAGGTCCGCCTAATGCCTTCAGCATTTTTGGACCACCAGATTGCGCAGCTGGGAAAAACTTGACCTCGGTAAATCCGCCGTCTCGTGCACGCATGATGTCTGCAGCGCTCATGATGCCGGGCAGTAGTGGCATTTGAATATCATTGGCAGCTTTGCCTAATTCTGCGGTGTAGCCCGGGCTTACCGCAAACTGTGCTCCGTGGTCCTGAGCGCGTTTCAGATCATCGCCGTCAAGTGCTGTACCTACTCCGACAATTGCACCACTGACGGCGGTCATGACTTTTATTGCATCAAGGGCTGCGGGCGTGCGTAAAGTGATTTCCAGTACTCTAAGACCACCGGCAACCAGTGCTTCGGCCAACGGTTTTGCTGACGATATATCGTCGATGACTAGAACCGGAATCACCGGCGCAACCTGCATGAGCTCACGAACATTCATGATGCTAATCTATCCTGTTTATTAATGGGTTATGAACGTAGTCTTAATCGTCGTAAAGGCTGATAGCACCCAGTTCTGCGGCGCTGACATGATGACGGAAAGCGGAGAACAACTCACGACCCATATTGACCGTCTTGCGACTCAAATCAGGAATCTCTACAACTCGAGATTCCCATTCCTGGTCATCGACCAACGCGTTTAGTGTTCCTGTTTCGGCATTCATATGAACGATATCGCCTGTTTTTACCTTAGCGAGTGGCCCGTCCAAGATGCATTCTGGTGACACATGAATTGCGGCAGGCACTTTTCCTGAGGCGCCAGACATTCGACCGTCTGTAACCAGCCCGACTTTAAATCCGCGATCGAGCAATACTCCTAGGATGGGAGTCAATTTGTGCAATTCAGGCATGCCGTTGGCTCGGGGTCCCTGGTAGGCGATGATGGCGATAAAGTCTTTTTCCAGCTCGCCATTATCAAAGGCAACGCGTAATGCATCTTGAGAATGAAAAACGATAGCGGGGGCTTCAATGACACGATGTTCAGGCTTCACTGCAGACGTTTTAATCACGGAGCGTCCGAGGTTTCCACTCATGAGACGGAGTCCTCCGTCAGGTTGAAAGGGTTTGTTAACGCTGCCGACAATCGAATCATCCAGCGATTTTCGTGGTCCATCACGCCATTCCAACACGCCATCGTTTAACCAGGGTTCCTGGGTGTATTGATACAAACCACTTGGGCCGGCAATGGTCTGAACGTCATTGTGAGCAAGTCCTGCATCCAGCAGTTCCCGAATCACCAGCGCCATACCTCCAGCAGCATGAAATTGATTTACATCTGCCTGACCACTTGGGTAGATATGCGTTAGCAGTGGCACCGCGTGACTCAAATCATCAAAGTCGTTCCAGTTGATAATGATGCCTGCAGTTCTGGCAATCGCAACCAGGTGCAAGGTGTGATTGGTTGAACCACCAGTAGCCAGTAAGCCAACTAAGGCATTGACAACGGATTTTTCGTCAATCATACGACCAAGAGGGGTGAATTCATCGCCTCTGGCAGTAATCGCGACAGCTCGTTGTGAAGCGGCAATGGTCAACGCTGATCGCAAGCCGGTTCCCGGGTTAATGAATGCGGCACCTGGTACATGCAAGCCCATGATCTCCATGAGCATCTGATTACTATTGGCTGTTCCGTAAAAGGTGCAGGTTCCTGGGCCGTGATAAGACGCGCTTTCCGACTCCAGTAATTCTTCACGAGTAGCTTTGCCTTCGGCAAAAAGCTGTCGGGTGCGAGCTTTATGTTTGTTAGGGATGCCAGTTGTCATAGGGCCTGCAGGAATAAACACTGCGGGTAGATGTCCGAACGCTAATGCGCCCATGAGTAAGCCCGGAACAATTTTGTCACAGACGCCTAAATAGACACTGGCGTCAAAAACGTTATGCGACAGGGCAATCGCTGCAGACATGGCTATGACATCGCGACTGAACAGCGAGAGTTCCATGCCCAGTTGCCCTTGAGTTACACCATCGCACATTGCAGGCGTTCCGCCGGCAACTTGAGCTGTTGCGCCAACCGCCCGAACCGCATCGCGTATTTTTTCAGGAGCGTACTCGTATGGCTGATGTGCTGACAACATGTCATTGTAAGAGGTGACAATGGCCAGATTAGGAGCTTTCTCAGCATGCAGGACAAGTTTGTCGTTGACCGGTGAAGCGGCAAAGGCATGGGCAAGATTAGTACAGCCCAACATGCCGCGATTGGGCGGTGCTTCTGCAAGTTTGTTAATTCGCCCTAAATAAGCTGAGCGAGTGGGGCGGCTTCGTTCTATTATCCGTTGAGTGACGTCGTCAACCACCGTGTTCAAGCTTGGCATTGGCCTGTAAATTCGCTATGTAGATGAATTACATGATTATGTCATATTGTTAAGAAAAAACCACAGATCAGACAAGCGGTAATCACTAAATATGGTTAAAATGTAAGCCTTTTACTGTCCTCCACTCGTTTGTAGTAATATTACATAATGAATCTAATATCCAACGAAACTGTAAAGCCTTTTGATTTTGTTCTATTTGGCGGCACGGGTGACTTATCTGTCCGCAAGTTGATTCCGGCGCTTTATTTCCGGCACTGTGAAAATCAATTGCCTGAGGATGGCCGGATTATTTGTGTTGCCCGCTCGAACTACAGCACGGAATCCTTCAAGGACTGGATGAATGGCGAAGTACGTGAGCACATTACTGATCAGGATTTCAACGAAGATCGTTGGGCATCCTTCTTAGAGCGGATTCTGTACTTTCCCGTAGATGTGACTGATACGGCTAGTTATCAGTCATTGGCAGACTCGCTGGCAGGCAGGGAATCTCACGTACGCGTGTTCTATTTGTCGGTAGCTCCCAGTCTGTTCACACACATCACAGAGGGTGTGCAGGCAGCTGGCCTCATTACGCCTGATAGCCGTGTAGCATTGGAAAAACCTCTGGGTCGAGATCGGCAGTCGGCAGAAGAGATAAACGATAAATTGTCCGATGCCTTTAGTGAGGATCAGATCTATCGAATTGATCATTACCTGGGTAAGGAGACCGTCCAGAATCTTTTAGCTCTGCGGTTTGGCAACACGTTGTTCGAGCCTTTGTGGCGTAACGAGCGTATCAGCGACGTGCAGATAACAATCGCAGAATCGCTGGGTGTAGAAGGGCGGGGAGGTTTCTATGATCAGACTGGCGCATTGCGCGATATGGTGCAAAATCATTTACTACAGCTTCTGGTTATTCTGGCCATGGAGCCACCGGTTAGTATCGATCCCGATGCCGTACGTGACGAGAAAATAAAGGTTCTGCGAGCACTCAAGCCTCTGACAGGCATTAATGCGATAGAAAACTCGGTACGTGGACAATACAAGCCTGGTGCTTATAGGGATGGTCCGGTGCAAGGCTATCTTGATGAGAAAGATATTCCTGAGGACAGTTCTACTGAGACGTTTGTAGCCATCAAAGCAGAGATTGGTTCGTGGCGTTGGGAGGGTGTACCGTTCTTTTTGAGAACAGGTAAGCGCATGGAAAGTAAGACGACTGAAATTGTTATCAATTTCAAGAAAGTCCCGCATTCCATATTTGCCACAGCCGATGGATTCAGTACGCCCAATCAGCTAATCATTCGGTTGCAGCCAGAAGAAAGTATTCGCATGCGAATTTACGTAAAAGCATGGGGAGACGATATTCAGTTGCAGCCTGTTTTTCTAAATCTTGATTTTAATGATGTTTTTCAGAAGCGTAAAATGATCGCTTATGAGCGATTATTACTGGATGTCATTCGCGGGAACCCGACCTTGTTCATGCGTCGAGATGAAGTTGCTGCCGCCTGGGCCTGGATTGATCCTATTCGTGAGGCATGGGAGCAATATCAGTATCATCCTAAAGGCTATACTGCGGGTACTTGGGGGCCGGGCGCTGCAAATGCGCTGATTAGTAAGGAAGGCCTGCGTTGGAACGAAGACTGATTCACAACACGGCTGTTGACCATGACTAGTAATGAGCACGTAAGGCGCGCGAAAAACCGAGTAACCTCGGCTGGAATTCACTGGAGCGAGGCGGCAGATAAGGAAGCGCTGGCCGTCATGCTTAGTGATGCGATCCTTAAACGTTTGCAGGCAGCTATCGAGAGTGGGGCGGGTGCATCACTGGTTGTCTCGGGTGGTAGTACACCCGCTCCTGTGTTTGCCTGTCTATCCGAGGCTGATATCGATTGGTCAAAAGTACGAGTGACCTTGGCTGACGAGCGCTGGGTACCTCCCGGTCACCCTGATAGCAACGAATCACTTGTGCGTGACACGCTATTGATTAGGAAGGCCTCGGCGGCTCAATTTGTTTCTTTGTTTCGAGATGGCATAACTCCGGAGCTTGCAGTTGCTGAGGTGGCCATCGATCTTCAGCGAATGACCCATCCCTTTACAGCCGTTATCCTGGGCATGGGTAACGATGGCCATACGGCTTCTTTGTTTCCAGATGCGCCTGGAGTGCAGTTGTCCAGAGCTATGGATCTGAATAACGTCGAAGAGTTGGCTATCATGCATCCGGCATCTGTCTCGCAAACGCGAATCACCCTGACACGTCGGGCATTATTGAATGCAAATCATCGATATTTGCACATAACCGGTGAGCAGAAATGTAAGGTTTTGTACGACGCGATTGGAGACGAACCCAGTGAAGGTTATCGGGAAGGGATGGCGCCTGTCTCTGGCCTGTTGCTAAATTCTCCAGAATCCGTCTCAGTGTTCTGGAGTCATTAGCGCATGTTGGCGAAAATCAAGGCTGCTAGAGATAGCCTTCGGAAGTCGGAGCAAAAGGTTGCTGATGTCGTAATTGCCGATCCAGACCAAAGTGTTCAATCTTCTATACAAGCGATTGCTGCGCGTGCGTCAGTCAGCGAGCCAACGGTCATACGATTTTGTCGCGCAGTCGACTGCGTGGGTTTTCAGCAGTTCAAGCTAAAGCTTGCGCAAGACCTTGCAAGGCGTGGAGCGTTCTTTTATCAGGACGTAACGGTCGATGATTCAAGTAAGGAGCTTGCAAATAAGTTACTCGATGGTGCAATTGCTTCACTGGTTCAAATCCGTGGGCAGATCAACGAGCAAGCCCTGGACAGCGCTATAGAACTCTACGAATCATGTTCTAGAGTAGAACTATATGGCTCGGGTGGCTCGGCAGTCGTTGCCGAAGATGCTCAATTGAAGTTTTTTCGTTTGGGCAAGCCTGCGATTGCCTATTCTGATCCGCATATTCAGCATGCAGCGGCGGCTCTTCTCGATAAAGATGCTCTTGTAATTGCAATTTCTCACTCAGGCCGCAGCATTGATATCTTGAAGACTGTGGAAATCGCAAAGCAATCAAAAGCCAAAGTAATTTCGGTAACGGCTACTCGTTCGCCTTTGGCGCAGGTCAGTGACGTTGCCTTAACTGTGGACGTCAATGAAGACAGCGATATTTTCTCACCCGTTAAGTCGCGACTAGGGCAAATGGTGGTGCTCGATGTTCTGGCAGTGGGAGTTGCTGTTCGAGGTGGAGATACTATGCTTGAGCAATTAGCAAAAGCTCGCCGAGCAATCGACTTCAAATTTGTATAGTAGGCAGGCCACCTGGGCGCAGGCCGCCTGGTCGCAGGCCGCCTGGTACGTGTGTTTACCTAGCCGAACTCGCAACCGGGCCAAAGGCAGAAACAGTAAACGGATCCATGAGTATCCTTGCGCGTGTAAAGACCTGATTCTCATCAATACGAAAAACAGCCGTGCCACTTGGGTCGATATCCACACTAAGCGGATCGTCGAATGAGAGATTATCGGAAATTTGTACTTCATATCCATTCGCAGCGCTCAACGGATTTACTATCTCCACTAGGAATTCACTTCCCTGTTTGGAAATGCTGGTATTGACTGTGTCGAGCTCCAAATCAATTTCTGCGATAGTGATTTGAGTGTTCGATGTGAAGCCTCGCAGTTCGTTGTCGTCAATAGCACGAAGTATCAGGAAATAATCCCCACTCTCAATATTATCAAAGCCAATCCCCTGGTTGGAAGTTTCAGTTGCTGAGCGCGTGTCTCGCCCAGCAGCGTCTGTTGACACTAATGCTCTGTATTTTGCCGCTTGTGTATTTGGCCACCAGCTAATTGTGTCCCCGGCGGCCATGCGTGCAGGTATACGCTTGAATACAGGTGACGGCAGAAGCGCTATGGGGGGGCTCGGTGCTTCGCCTGCTCTCACAACGCTACCAAAACCGAGTTCAAGCGCCACATTTTCATCTGAGGCGTTTGATGAAAGATCTACCACCCCTTCAGTAACGCCAACGACAAGATTGTCAGGGTCTGCTTGAATGTCGAAGACGGTACCGCGCACAGCCGCTGACGCGTAAGGTGTGCTTATGCGAAAGTCTATCGGTTGATCCTCTCGGGTCTGAACATTCGATGTTACTTTTCCGCGAAGAGTTCTGACATCGATAACGCAGCTATCGTCCGTCGGCAGGCAGTTCAGTTGATTTAGCTTAGCCTCGGTATTTGGCTGCAGGTTTATAACTGAGCCTGATGAAAACTCTATGCTGGCAAAACCGTTTTTACCTGTGTTGATAACATCCCCTGGATAAACTTCCGAGTTGCGAATAAGTGACACCATCTGAACATTGCTGACATCTGCATTCGTTGCACTGGTGATGTTGGATTCGTCTGTCGATGCGTCTTTATTCAAGGTTCGTTGGGCTACTACAGATCCTTTTACAAAAATGACTTGAGCAAATTCTTTGCGCGCAGGCACATGAATAGGAATTCTGACTATCTGGCCGGGTGCTAGGGGTGCAGACTCAATAAGGCCGTTGAATTCTGCTAGGCGTTGCGCTAGCCCAGCTCGGCCTAACTCATGTTTTGCAATTTTTTTGAAGGTGTCACCAGAGGCAACGAGGACATCTCTGGAGATGATGGAATGCTCAGCGAAATTCCCTACGGCTTGTTTGCTTTGCTGGGCAGCCGTTGTGGTTGAGCAGCAAAGCAAAATAGTGCATAGCGTCCGGAGGTGTAATTTCACAATGCGCGCTCGATAGCCACGGTTATTGATAATCTCTAAGGATACCCGAGGTTCACCAATCTAAGCTACCGCCGCGGAGGCTTAGACAAGGGTGGTCACTATCGGCGTAAAAACGCTGAGATTTAATCAGGTAATTCTTTTAAGCGAGTCAGTCTCAGCATGTTAGTTGTACCGGTTCGGCCGAATGGCATGCCCGCTGTGATGGCGATAATCATCCCCATTTCTCCAAAACCTTCTCGAAGTGTCAGGCGTATGGCTGTTGCTACCATTTCGTCAATGCTGTTCATGACTTCATAAATAATGGCGTGCACGCCCCAGACTAGGGCGAGCTGGCGGGCAGTCTCCCGATTTGGCGTGCATCCGAGAACCGCTGCTTCAGGGCGTTCACGGGCAGCGCGGAAACTGGAGAATCCTGACTCTGTATAAGTGAATACCGCTGCCAGCGGCATAACGGTTGCGACATGACGAAGTGATGAGCTGATGGCATCGGCAACAGTATCGCCAGGAATCGGAATGACCGCATTGATCGATTTTCTGTAGTAGGGATCTCGCTCAACTTCAATTATGATGCGATTCATAGCCGTTGCTGCTTCTACTGGAAAGCTGCCAGCAGCTGTTTCTGCTGAGAGCATTACAGCATCAGCACCATCGTAGACAGCGGTTGCAACATCTGAGCTTTCTGCGCGGGTGGGTATTGGTGAGTGGATCATGGATTCGAGCATTTGCGTGGCCACAACGACAGGTTTACCTTCCTGCCGGGCACACCTTAGGATTCGCTTCTGAACCACTGGCACTTTTTCCTGAGGCATTTCGACACCTAGATCACCCCTGGCAACCATGACGCCATCACTAAGCTGAACAATCTCTTCTAGATGTTCGATGGCAGAAGGTTTTTCAAGCTTTGCCATGATCGCAACCTTATTCCCGACAAGATTACGAAGTTCAACCATATCGCTACCTCGCTGTACAAAAGATATTGCTACCCAATCCACGCCTAGCGATAATGCATAGGTCAGGTCCCGACGATCTTTTTCAGTAAGAGATGAAATAGGCAGGTACAAATCAGGAACGTTAACGCCTTTGTTGCTACTGATTTCTCCGCCGACTATAATCTCGGTGACCGCTTTGAATTCATCAAACTCGATAACTTTTAACCGAATTTTGCCATCATTTATTAGTAATTGGGCGCCTACGGTGAGGGCTGCGAAAATTTCAGGGTGTAGTAAGGGGGCGCGTGTAGCATCTCCGGGAGTGGGATCCTGGTCTAGTATGAATTTTTCGCCAGGAACCAGCATCTCTTTGCCATTGGCAAATGAGCCTACTCGAAGCTTTGGTCCTTGCAAGTCTGCTAAAACACCAATAGGGCGGCCACGTTCTGTCTCAACTTGTCTGATAATTTCGTAGTTTTTCTTGTGATCCTCATGAGTCCCATGACTGAAGTTCATGCGGAACACGTCAATTCCTGCATCGAATAACTTTAAGATAGTGTCGTAGTTATTGCTGGATGGGCCGAGTGTGGCAATGATTTTTGCGTTTCGTCTGCGTCTCATCTATTTGTCTTTTGTCTTTTGTCTTTGTGTAGTTAATTTACAAGCTGATTTGTGCCATAGGGGTAAAAACCCCGTGCAGATGACGAACAGTTTAACGCAGTTGGCTGTAAAATTATCTTAAAAGTATGATGGCTAAGGGGGTATGGACGTTTCTTTCACTCGTTTAACCCTTTGTCGGGCTTATTCGGCGGTGCGTGTTTTGTAGTCAAACTACATAAATGTTTGTATTGTCGTTAACGAAGCTTGTCAGAATCCTATCTAAACGGTTCGTCAAGCACAAATGAGCCCAGACCAGATAAAACGAAATCATCGGGAAACTGAGCGAAAAGATCATTCAGCACGTAATCTACTCGAGTAAAACTTTTTTAACCCGTTAATTCAGGAGTGTGAATATGTCCGCCAACCCATCTGCGATACTTTCGGACGATGCACAAATTGCAGCTGTCCAGGCAGATCGACAGCGTCGACGTGTTAAACATGCTGAAGAACTGACCCGGATTTTGGACAAAACGTCCATTCTGTCCACGCAGGAACAGCTTCGCCCTTACGAGTCTGACGGATTAACCGCATTGAAGGCGACACCCTTACTGGTGGTACTTCCAGAGTCTATCGAGCAGGTTCAGTCACTTATGAGATGGGCGCGTGACAATGCAGTGCCTGTGGTAGCGCGAGGAGCTGGAACCGGATTGTCTGGAGGGGCTTTGCCACATGAAGACGGAATCATTTTAGGGCTGGCAAAATTTAACAAGATTCTGGAAATGAACGCCGAATTTGGTTACGCCAGAGTTCAACCCGGTGTGACAAACCTTGCTATTTCGGATGTTGCTCGACCCCACGGACTCTACTACGCCCCTGATCCCTCATCACAGATTGCCTGCACTATTGGTGGCAATGTGGCGGAAAATTCTGGCGGCGTTCACTGCCTGAAATACGGTCTGACCGTCCATAATGTCCTGTCAGCTACGGTGGTGACCATTGATGGAGATCTAATGACGTTTGGTAGTGATGGTCATGACAGTGAGGGTTATGATCTGCTTGCTTTGTTAACAGGTTCGGAGGGCATGCTAGCAGTCACTGTCGAGGTGAAAGTTAAACTTCTTACAGTACCTCCGGTTGCTAAGCTTGTGGTGGCAGCGTTTGATAGCGTTGAAGCTGCAGGAGACGCGGTAGGTAAGGTTATAGCAGCTGGCATCATACCGGCAGGACTTGAGCTGATGGACAATCCCGCCATCGTGGCTGCTGAAGCCTTCGCGCAGTGTGGCTATCCGACCGATGCTGCTGCTTTATTACTGTGTGAGTTGGACGGATTGGCAGAAGAAGTTGAGGCGCAAGTCGCTGGCGTATCCAAGGTGTTTTCTGAGTGTTCCGTATCAAGTTTGCACATTGCAGAGACTGAAGCTGAACGTCTACTGTTGTGGAAAGGCCGTAAATCAGCGTTTCCAGCGGTTGGTAGATTGGCGCCAGACTACTATTGCATAGACGGTACGATTCCCAGAAGGCAGCTGTCTCATGTGCTAAAACGTATGGACGAATGGTCGAAGGAATATAATTTACCGATTGCAAACGTCTTTCACGCTGGTGACGGTAACTTGCATCCGTTGATTATGTTTGACGCTGGTATTCCCGGGGAGCTGCACCGTACGGAAGAGCTCGGCAGCCGCATACTCCAGCTGTGTGTAGAAGTGGGCGGAACGGTGACGGGCGAGCATGGAGTTGGTATGGAAAAAATCAATGAAATGTGCGTTCAATTTGATTCGGATACGCTCACTCAGTTCCATTCCGTTAAAGCGGCATTTGATCCTGAGGGTTTGCTTAACCCGGGAAAGGCTGTGCCGACTTTGCAAAGATGTGCGGAATTTGGAGCCATGCACGTTCACAATGGCGAACTTCCGTTTCCAGAACTTGAAAGATTCTAAGAAATTATTAAACCTGTGACATCCAATGATGACAGTGCTGCGCTACTAGAACGCGTAAAAGAGGCCACTCAGACTAAAACCTCTTTGAGAATAGTGGGGGGCGATAGTAAAAAACACTTAGGCGACACTGTTGACGGACAGGTATCGACAGAGGTTTCGACGCTAGGACACAACGGCATCATTTCGTATGATCCGACCGAGCTTGTCGTGACCGTAAGGGCTGGAACGCGTTTATCCGATTTAAACAATACCTTGTATGAGGCTGGTCAGATGCTGCCGTTTGAGCCCCCCGAGTTTGGTGGAAGCACGATTGGTGGTGTACTGGCCTGTGGCCTATCTGGGCCTCGAAGGCCGTTTAGTGGTTCAGCACGGGACTACGTACTCGGAATGCGAGTCATTAACGGCCACGCACAGGATTTATCGTTCGGTGGTCAGGTTATGAAAAATGTCGCTGGCTACGATGTGTCTCGAACACAGGTGGGTGCCTGGGGCACGTTAGGCTTGCTACTGGAGACGTCCATGAAGGTGCTTCCTCGCCCAGACAAAGAAGTGACTTTATGCCAGGAAGCATCTGAGCATGACGTTGCTGCATTCGCTGTGTTTCTACGTCAAGCTCTCCCGTTATCCGGCGCTATGTTAGTTGGAACGCGTCGTTATTTCAGACTCAGTGGCAGTGAATCAGCTGTATTGGCGGCAGCGAAAGAATTGGGTGGTGAAGAAGTATCAGAAGCTGCCTCTGTCTGGGCAGCGGTGCGTGATCATACCCATGAGTTCTTCAGCCATGATTCAGAAGCGCTTTCTGAAGGGGAAACTCTATGGAGAATCTCTGTTTCTGACTACGCACCGGCTATTAACATTGAAGGTGAGTGGTTTTACGAGTGGGCAGGTGCGCAGCGTTGGTTAAGGTCAAAAATGCCAGCTAGAGCGGTTTTCGAAGCGGCGGCGAGAGCAGGTGGCCATGCGATTCGCTATGGTGGTTCCAGTACGATGGACTCGTTTCAGCCGTTGCAAGGACCGATGTGCAGGTTGCAGGCGAGAGTCAGGGATAGTTTTGATCCGGATAGATTGTTCAACAGAGGGCGTTTTCACCCTGAAATGGACGCCGCTATTTCAACCGACAACGGGACGACTGATTGAGCCATGCATACAACGATTGCACCTTCACTGGCTAACGACCCTCGCGCCGTTGCTGCCGCCGATCTATTAAAAAAGTGCGTGCATTGCGGTTTTTGTTTGGCTACATGCCCAACGTATAATCTGTTAGGTGATGAGCAAGATAGCCCTCGTGGGCGAATCTACCTCATCAAACAGGTTGTTGAAGGGCACGAGCCTACTGAGAGTACACGGCTGCATCTGGATCGATGCTTAACCTGCCGCAACTGTGAGACCACATGTCCTTCCGGTGTTGAATACGGGCATCTGGTTGATGTGGGTCGATCACTCGTTGAAGAACGTGTCCCTAGGAAAGGGCGCGACCTTTGGTTACGCAAACTAATTCTTGCAGTGCTCCCTTACCCGAAACGTATAGGGCCGATAGTGCGACTTGGTCAATTAGTCAGGCCATTGATGCCGAAGTCATTGTCTGCGAGTATTCCTGCCAGGCAAATACTACCTTGGGCTCCTCTAAAGCGGACTCATGAGCGAAGTATGCTGGTGCTTGATGGTTGTGTGCAGCCTTCGATGGCGCCGGCGACCAACCTTAGTGCGGCCAGAGTGTTAAGTGCGTTTGGAATAGCCTTGAAAACGGCAGGGTCTGCCGGATGTTGTGGTGCTGTACATTTTCATTTGAACGAGCAGCAAACAGCACGTGATCTGATGAGGAAAAATATTGATGCCTGGTGGCCGTTCGTAGAAGCTGGATGTGAAGCAATAATCACGACAGCCAGTGGTTGTGGTGTCATGGTTAAAGATTACGGTCACGTCCTGGTAGATGATCCTGTCTACAAGGATAAGGCTAAGCGCCTGAGTGAGCTAAGCTGCGATATCGTTGAAGCGATGGCCACTATTCTTGAAAAAGAAGATGTTGCCCAGTACAAATCGGCCGCCTCGGCCATGGGTAAAGTTGCTTACCATCCGCCTTGCACGCTACAGCACGCTCAGAAGCTGCCACTTTCAGTAGAGCGGTTATTGGGACGTTTCGGTTTCAACTTATCTCCAGTGGCTAATTCTCACACTTGCTGCGGCTCAGCTGGCACATATTCCATTTTTCAACCTGAGCTGAGTCGTCAACTAAGGGATAACAAAGTGAGCGCGCTTCTAGAAGACGGACCTAGCATCATTGCAACGTCTAACATCGGTTGCCAGTTACACATCCAGGCAGGAAGTGGCAGAACGGTAGTTCATTGGATAGAGCTAATTGACACATTGGTCTCAGGATCGAATGCTAAAGCGTCGTAAAATCCGAATCGAATAGAAATTCCGGTTATTATCATTCATTAGTTCAAACATTTGCTGGTTTTAAGACTCATGCGCCAATTTCACCATATCGAACTTTCAACTCATCAGGTTAGAACTGAGGAATTCGTCGGCGAAGACATTGTCAAGGCGGGTCGGTATCTCATTGCGAAGATGCTGAATGAGGCCAAGGTGGCTACAGTAGATCCGCTGTCTGGAGAGAATCCGCTTATTTTCTCGGCAGGTCCCTTTGCGGGAACCAATTTTTCCAATGCTAACCGCGTTAGTGTGGGCTGTAAAAGTCC
This sequence comes from Granulosicoccus sp., assembly GCA_047634635.1. Taxonomy (GTDB): domain Bacteria; phylum Pseudomonadota; class Gammaproteobacteria; order Granulosicoccales; family Granulosicoccaceae; genus Granulosicoccus. The sequence continues at coordinate 13,414 of JBLIIE010000012.1, forward strand.
ACTCACATTGGGTATCAAGGAAGCTAACGGCGGCGGTACTTTCGCCTTTGGTATGGGACAACTAAAAATTGCGGGTTTTACTCTGACGGGTGTAGCCGAGGACTGGACCATCATTCATTTCGGTAAAGAAGGTGCTATCGAATTTCTAGATGCCAGCGAATATCTTGGCATGGGGAATTTTGAAACTGCTGCGAAACTTCACGAACGCTTTGGGAAAAAAGTGAGTCTGGCCCTGTGTGGACCTGTTGGTGAATATCAAGGATTAATGTCCGGCATTGCATTTAGTGATGTTGATCTACGACCTAGCCGATTAGCCGCTCGTGGTGGTGTTGGGGCTGTTATGGGATCAAAGAAAATCAAGGCAATCGTTGTCGAACTTGATCGCATGCCACCGCTGCATGAACGGAAAAAAGTCATGGGAGCGGTCAAGGCATATAAAAAAATGCTCGATGCTGAGCCTGCAATTCAGGCGTTTCAGCAAACAGGGACTGCGATGGTAGCTGACTACACTAATCATGTGGGTGGCATTCCTGTTCGAAATTTCACTGGGGGTCAGGCTGTGGATACGGAAACGGGTCCTTTTAAACTTGGCGGAGACTTTCTGCGCGAACAGAACATAGAGCGTGGTGGTGTACAAACCCATGCCTGCATGCCCGGCTGTATTATTCAGTGTAGCAACGTCTACGCGGACAAAGACGGCAATGAAGTGGTCTCACCGGTTGAGTACGAAACTATTGGTTTGCTGGGCACGAATTGTGGCCTCACGGATCCAGACGAGCTTGCCCACCTGAATTATCAAGCTAACGACCTTGGTATCGACACGATCGAGTTAGGTGGCACCATTGGTGTGCTAATGGAGGCTGGAGAAGGTAAATTTGGCGATACTGAATATATGCATTCAGTATTGGATGGTTTGAGAAATGGAACGGATGCCGGAAAACTTCATGCCTCAGGTACTGCGTGTGTCGGAGAAGCCCTGGGAGTGTCCCGTGTCCCGGTCATCAAGCGCCAGGCTATCAGTGCCTATGATCCACGCGTAATAGAAGTCACAGGCTTAACGATGATGATGACAGCACAAGGAGCTGATCACACGGCAGGTAATCTGCCATCCTACGACAGTAAAGACAAAACGACTGAAGAACTGGTTGCTGTGAGCTTGGAAATGCAAGCGCTGTGTGCCGCAGCTGATTCATTGGGTCTATGCATATTTGGACGCTCAGTCACCAATGAACACCTGGATTTCATGATGCAGGCAATCAATGATGCACACGGCGTCGAGCTACCGGAGAGCTTCTTCGTTCAGTTGGGTAAGGACACGTTGAGAATGGAAAACGCATTCAACAAAGACGCAGGCTTTACTGATGCTGATGACGAGCTGCCAGAATTCTTCTATGAAGAGCAATTACCACCGAGCAATAAAGCTGCTCGCTTCCATGCAGCTGAAGTTAATGCAGCTGCACAGAAATGGTGGAGCTAGGCTGTCTAGATTACGCCGCCGAGCGACTGAGTTTCAATTGGCCGGTACCATGGTCCAATAGATACTGGGTTGTATCGGCTGCGGTAAGCGGCCTGCTGTAATAAAAGCCTTGAAGGTAATCACAGCCTTTTCTGATTAGCCAGTCGGCTTGTTTGGAAGTCTCTACTCCTTCTGCGACTACGCTGAGCCCCAGTACTTTGCCCATGTTCAGGATGGTTTCCAAAAGCATAGAGCGTTTTTGATCTGCCAGAAAAATCTTGTCGATTTTCAGCATATCTAGCGGGTACTTTTGCAAGTACGCCAGATTTGAAAAACCGGTGCCAAAGTCATCGAGTGCCAGCATGATTCCCATGCTGCTCAAATGTTGAAGCGTATTCTGAATGTGGTCACCATCGCCCAGCAACATAGACTCTGTAATTTCCAGCTCGATCATTTGAGGATCACAACCCGAAGATCGCATGGATTCAGCCACCTGATTGACCAGGTCACCCGTCTGAAATTGACCAGCTGAAATGTTGATGGCTACCGGAATAGAAATGCCAGATTCTTTCCATTTTTGCTGTTGTTTCATAGCAGCGTCCAGAACCCACCTGCCAACTTCCGCTATTTGACTGGATTCTTCAGCGATTTTTATAAATTCATCCGGTGGCACCATCCCTTTTTCCGGGTGATGCCATCGTAATAGGGCTTCAACACCTGAAACCGTCAAATCAGCGCAGGAAATTTTTGGCTGGTAATACAATTCAAACTGGTTTAGCTCCACAGCTGCAGCCAAGTCATTTTCTAGTGACATTCTGCGTATCGACGTGTCTGCATGCGTTTTGGTCATACTCGCATCATAGAAACGGTAGCCAGATCCCTCTGCTTTGGCTAGGTACATTGCCGCATCTGAGCGTTGCAGGAGCTCGCTGATCGTCTCTGCATCGGCGGGGTAGGTACAGATTCCGATACTAGGTCGGATACGTAGTTTGTGTTCACCCACTATCGCAGGGATTCTCATGGCCTCAATAATCGCCTTGGCATTTTCAGTGAGTTGGTCAGTCGATACCAGTTGATTAAAAATCACAACGAATTCGTCACCGCCGAGTCGATAGACGTTGCCGTGTTCACCATTGGTAATGAGTAATCGTCGAGCCACTTCCAAAAGTAAAATGTCACCTGCGGAATGGCCCAACGAATCATTAATTACTTTGAAACGGTCGAGATCTATAAAAAACAATCCGAATTTTGCAGCGTCCTGAGTTAGGTGCTGACTTGGTTTTTTTGTCAGCTCTCGAAGGTGAGCGCTCATTGCTGCGCGATTTGGCAACTTCGTCAGTGCGTCTTTTTGGGCCAGATCTTTTGCTTTCTTTTCTGCAATATGCCACTTGTTTGAATCAGTTGCGCTGACAAGAATGGAACTTGCCTGATTCGAAATACCTGGGATCTTGCGGATTGAGAGGCTATGCCAGGACAGACCCTGTCTAGTGACTAGCTCTTGTTCAATCTCGGAAAAATGTTCGGTTTCCAGAGTTTGCAGAATTTTTTTTGCGACGTCAGGCTGATTGAATAAAGTGGTAAATGAGGTGTTCTCGTGCGCTATCGCCCTCGTCATGGATGGGTTTTGGTAACTCAGTGAACCGTCGCTTTTGTACAAGGCAATAAGCACATCTGTGTTTTCAGCACAGAACGCTTTCTGCCCAGAGGTTGTTAGATTACTATTAGTGTCATCTAGCATGTGGAAGAGCAGCATCTCCGGTCGAGCCTTTATGCGCATCTGCTTCGTTTGCCCAGATCAAGGTCGTTAGATCGCCGTCCAAAAGCCAGACAGCAGACTTTTTTCCTATGAAGGAATCGGTGAACTCAACTTCGGTAATTGAATGTGGAGGCAATAGAATTCAGATGTCATGAAACAAGCGGACGCCATTGTCCCTTCACGATTTGTGCAAATCGTTACAACTATTTTTTGTGACTAACCTGTTAGCAATTACGATTGGTGGCATAGTTCGTGTGGCCAGCGGCTTTTATCGATCTGAATGACGGGAATAATGTACAAAAGCAACTTTAACTGCAGCTGGTTTTTTCTTGACGGAGTTAGCTTTTCAAATGCGCCAACGTTCTGAATTTCGCCAAAGACTGCCTCTTTGCAAGGTGCCAAGAACAACTTCTGCGAACCAGTCGGAAAAGGCTTGCAGCTGCTCGTGATAACTTCATTGTCATCCCGAGGGTTCCTCGGATAGCAACTATTGTTTGGAGTCGCCTCAATGAAGCGCACGTTTGATTTCGTTGGTTTGAATACGGTTATTTCTGAAGCCTTCAAGCCGATGCCGCAGGTCACACCAGCTTTGGCACGCAAGGCAGGAATGGATGCTGGAATTAAAGGCACGACGCCTTCTAACTGCCATCACTCATATTTCGCTGAAGAAGCATTGGAAAGTGAGTGGTACCGTGGTTACAAAATGGGTAAGCAGAACCGAGAAGAAGCTTAAAATCGCTCAAGTAGGTCAATGGATTGATCTATCAGGCATTTAGGCTACGGTTTTACATCTACTTATTCAGTGGCAACCCCCTAAAGCGGGTTTGCGGTGTAAAATTAGGCTATGAGCTGCCAGGAACTAACAGACGACGACATTCTTAGAATCGCAGAGCCGATGATGGATGACATCATGCTCGGCGTCTCGCGGCGTGACTACAAACGTCACTCTTCTCAATTTTCAGTGAGTTTGAAAACTGTGTTGTCCAGTGAAGTATTTCTCGAATCTTGTGACCAACGCGAGAAAGACTGGGGGTTACCTGGACAACGTGAATTGGTCACGATATTTCGCAAAGAAAAGTCTTTCACACTCATCTGGAATCAGTTTTTTACGCGCACAGATGGTCAGGTAATCGCATTGACCACAGTGGCTTTGAAGGGAGGGCGCTACTTTGTCGATTTTTTCCTTATTCACTAGCATCTGCACCTATGTCGCTCTCTAGCAGAGTTGCTCAGCCTCGCTGAGTCTATACCGCTACTCTCAGTTGTCTGTTGTCTGCTCGATCCTCTGGCAAAGAAAATCTAAAACATCGCCGTCCATATCAGGGGCCATATTTTTGATATCCGTCACGCTCAGTTTATCCAAAGCTGGAAGATCGAACGGTGAATGTTCGAATCCGTAGGAAAGTGAGGCGGCGCCCAAACCCGCCAGAGTAACCCAGAAAAGCATTTTGAAGCTGCTTTTGATGATTTGCATGATACTGATGAATACCAGTAATGCGCCTACGCTCATCATGACGCTGTTTGCATGTTCATACCGAATGAACTCTTGCCAATACTCCATATCAGATTCTCTATCTACGCCGGGGAGTTTATTGTAGCGTAGGCAGACCCCTCGATTCATCGATGGACGTGTCGTCGCCGGTAACTTATCTGCTAAGCTCAAACAACAAGTAAACTGCCTCACATTTTAGTATGAATTTTTTGTCTATCAATAACCGTCGATTGCTTTGGCTCGCAGCCTTACTTTCAGTCGTTGGTCTAATGAGTTATGGAATCTACGCGGAGAGAGTTCTCTACCTAGACCCATGTCCTTTGTGCATTACACAGCGCATGTTCTATGTGGGCATTGGCCTGTTTGCATTACTTGGATTATTCATTATTAACCGCGCTTGGGTTCAGAGACTACTGGCAGCCTTGATGGCTGTTTGTGCTATCGGTGGAATCCTAACAGCGGGGCGGCAAGTCTGGTTACAGCATTTGCCCAAAGATCAAGTGCCTGAGTGCGGACCCGGATTACAGTACTGGTTGGAAAACGAACCATGGCTTCAAACCTTGTCGCTCTTGTTTAAAGGTGACGGTAACTGCGCCGAAGTTCAATGGACGTTCGTAGGATTCAGTATGGGAGAATGGTCCCTCGCGTGGTTCGTTCTTTTTCTGTGTGTAGCGCTACTGTTACTGTTTACACAGCCGCAACAGCGAACGGCTTAGTGTATTTTTGCGGCCAGTATCCTTGGTGCAGAGCGAACGAATTGACGTCTAAAAACTGCGCTCTGCACCGTTTAATATTAGTTTTCCATCAGTCTCTTTTGAAGCGCAAGGTAGGCAGGTTTGACCTGATACCGCTTGTCCAATATTAACGGACTTAATTCAGCTCGCCATGAATACTGGTCTGTGAAGCCCCAGGTTTGATAGGCTTTACAACGCGGCTGCGTTAAGCACACAGACAGCACATCTTCAAAAACTTTAGCTTGTTGCTCTTCAGTCTGGCCATCGCGAATTGACACATCCAGTTCTGTTATGTAGATATCCAGGTCTAGATCAGCGATAGTTTGAAAGATGGTAGTCACTTCATCGTAAAGGTCGAAATCCGCGTCCAGATGCATCTGGAACCCAACACCATCTACCGGTGTATTAGCATCTTTTAGCGACTGCATAAGTGCGATGAGGCCATCTGCCTTCGGCCCTGCCCAGCTCACATCATAATCGTTATAAATTAGGGTCGCGTCAGGCGCTGAGGCACGTGCCTGTCTAAATGCGGTATCAATAAATTGAGCACCCATCGCATCAAACCATATCGATTGGCGGAACGTTCCGTCCTCCTCCAGTGCTTCGTTAACAACGTCCCAAATTGGAATGTCATTGCCATAGCGAGTCAAGACACGTTCGATAAACTCCCGCATATGAGTTTCGCGATCTGAAGGGTCTGACAGCCGTATCCAGGTTGGAAGTTGGCGATGCCAAATCAGGGTATGCCCGTGTACTGCCTGTCTGCGTGCTTTGGCATGAGCAACCAAGTTATCCGCTTGAGCCCAGCGATATTTTCCGGGCAACGGATTCAGACGATCCCATTTCAGCGAATTTTCAGTGGTTACAAGGTTGAATTCCTCAGCGGCTATATCGGCATATACAGCGCCGTCCGGCTGTTCATAGAATTGCAGAAGGGCTGCATAGCCGAATAACACGTCGCGTGCTGCTGCTAATTCACGCAATCGCGTGCCTGGTCGAACAAATGCATTTTCTTCGAGAACTTCTATGGACACCGTGCTTGAACTGGAAAGCGACTGATCGATCTCATCTCGTGCAAGTAATTCAAGGCTAATGGTCTCAGCAACCCGAGGAGTGAAACGAAGGATGGTGTATTTTGGATCGTTGAAATGTGGTGTAATCGTCGCACCTGGTGGTGGGTTTACAATCTCAAGTGTGGGAATTGTCGCGTTCTGATCATCTACTTTGATATATAAGACTACCGGGTCGTTGACTCTGACTGTAGTGTCTCGAATCAGATTGACCACGGGTGGCAGGTTGACGATGGTCGAGGGGTCACTGGGCATGGATACCTTGATTCGAACTGTGCGCACTGTGCGGTAGTAAGGCTCAACGGGATCTGTCGCTGTGATCTTGAATTCATGAATACCGACTTCTGGCTGCAACGGTCGCCATATCAGAGATCGGCTACCGTCTAAATTATCGAAGTAGTCTGCACCTGATGGAACCGCATAGGGAAATAGTCCGGGTACTCCGCCGTCTGGATCTCTTGGCTTCAGTACGAGGTTGAGTTCCTGGCCGGCGAATATTTCAACATCAGATAAATCTACAAAATACGGTGGGGAATTCTTTGTGGGATCAACGTGTGCAGGAGTCTCAATAACCGCGGGTAAGGGGCCTGCTGCAAAATCTTCATCTGTTAAGACAGCAAAAGTATCGGGTGTCTCAGGTGTGGGGTTTCTGACGAGGAAAAACTCTCTCACGGTGCTTACTGGTCCAGTAGCGCGAACCGGCTCACTCTCTGCGTTTGGAGCGGGTGTTAAGGCAGGTGAGGGAAGTGGTGACAGAACTCGATTGGAGGTAATAAGCGTTGTTTCGCCAGTTCCTGTGCCGTTATCACCCGTAGTTGTGCCCATGGTGCCATCGTCAGATCCACCACTACCGTCACTGTTATCGGTGCCATCTGTGTGGGTTCCATTGCCATCAGTGTCATCAGCGCCACTACTCGAACCGTCGGTACCTGTGGTTTCACCTGAAGTTGTATTGCCGGAATCTGTTTCGCCCGCTCCGTCGTCTCCTGCAGTGGTATTACCTCCGGTTGTACTTGGAGAATCGTTTGGCGGTGTTGTTGTAACGCTGGGACTGCTTGAACCACAGGCATAAAGAGTGAACAACGTAAATGTTAGTACAGAGATTCGCAGTGCAGTGCTTCCGGCAGTCGCAATATCTGTTGTTCGTTTTATCATGAAAGTGGGTGTGTAGATTGATATGTGGCGTAGATTAAGGTGATTACGATTTCGAGTTTGGTAACGCGCCACATCAGCGAGCTAAAACCCTGAACGTAAGCATCGCCTTAATGAAAATTGTGAACATAGTACAGATAATATTATTGGTTTATCTGATGATAGCTAGATGAAATGTCACTTTCTGTTACGCATTGTTGAGTAAATCTATGGGAAGCATTCATCAATTGCCGACCTCTGCGGGTGTGCATGCACGTCTGCTACGACAATTAGTCAAAGATACCATTGCCAATCATCCCGATGAACAGGTGGCCAAAGCCTGGGCTGAGATGGCTGAGCAATCGTTGGCGCGTTATCCGGGACCACCCTCTCCGTCACATCCTTTGCTCGATCTGGATGCTGTGGATGGATTGACCAGTCTGCAAAAACAACAGGTAGAAGTGCTCACTAAAAATTGGTTGGAAAACTACCTCGTAGACGTGCGTGATCAACTTATGTGCGTGCATCGAGATTTGTTAACACTGCAACGTAGAGTGGCTGAATTGGAGAATGACTAGATACCCTATGAACAAGTGTCCTGGATTGAGGTAGAAATCAAGGCGGTTGTTGATAGTCAAATCGGCGTTGATCCGAAAATCCGATACGACCAACGCCTGGAAGTTTGATTGCAGGTCTTAAAAAATCCAGACCAGCACTTAATCCCAATACGTTGAGTTCAATGCCTTCTTCCAGGCCGAGCAAGATGCCAAAATAACCGTTAATGGAGAACTGAATTCCGGTACCACTGGGGGCTGCTGCAAGCAATCTACCGGCACGTAGAAAATCTTTTCCCACCGCGTTGCTGGGTAATTCGAGTCGAAGCTCGGGTATGGCTCTGCCTATATAGGCTGTAAACGTGTTGCTGTTAGGGCCAGGCCAAACTCTATATTCCTTTGAATATGGATACTGCTGTGCAACAGCATGGATCTGATCAATTACGGCGTCGAGACTATCATCTCCACGAATTTCCCTGAGTAAGGTCGGAAAGTGCCCAAACCACATAGCGTCGGGGGTGCCCGATCTTATCTGAACCGCATTGCCTCCCCAGTAAACCCGATAACCAATGACCTCTAAACGAGTGTACTGGTTCTCGTAGCTGCGTTTAGTCGCTATCCACGTATGCACACCGACTGCACCACGCCAGCGGGCGGCGCGAGCAGCGTACACTTGAATCACCGATTCCTGGGTGTTTCGATCTGGAGCTTGATGGGTGGTGCTGTGTCGTCCAAAGCCGCTGGAACCTATATCATCAGCATAAAAGTGGTGCGTAAGCATGCCTCCTACGGGCAGAAAAAAAACGATCAGTATGCTCAGCAAAAATTTGAATACGGTGCGCCATGAAATGAGCATAGTCATTGGTCGTCCATAAACCTGTTTCGTTCCGCAGAACTCCTAATTTTCTTGTACGTCTATGCTTGGCAATTGGGTGCAGTATCCGGTACGCTCGTCAGGCTAGATAAAGGTCTATATTGAATACTGGATTATTTATGACTGTTTATAAGGGTATGACTTTATGAAATTATTGAGGTTCGGAGACGCTGGATTTGAAAAGCCTGGTGTGCTCGATGAAGATGGACAAATCCGTGATTTGTCGTCGCATATAGACGATATAGGCCCTGATCAACTCGAAGATGCGACTTTAGCGCGTCTTGCTGCGCTGGATTTTAAAAGCCTACCCGTGGTTCCGGCGTCTGTTCGACGTGGCCCACCGGTCAACAACATTCGTAAAATTGTAGCCATTGGGCTCAACTACAGTGACCATGCCGAAGAATCAGGCATGCCTATTCCTGAAGAGCCGGTTGTGTTCATGAAAGCTGACACCTCCATCTGTGGTCCTAATGATGATGTAATCATGCCGCTAATGAGTCATAAGCTGGATTGGGAAGTCGAGCTGGGAATTATTGTCGGAAAAACTGCTCACTATGTGGATGAGGCGGATGCCATCGGCCATATCGCAGGTTACTGTGTCGTTAACGATATATCTGAACGAGCATTTCAACTGGAAAGCACGGGTCAGTGGGTCAAAGGTAAAAGTCACGATACGTTCTGTCCCGTAGGGCCAGAGTTAACCACTCGGGACGAAATTTCAGATCCTCAGGCTCTGGACCTATGGCTCACCATAGATGGCGAACGCGTTCAAACAGGTACTACATCGTTAATGATCTTTTCTGTTGCACATATTATCAGCTATTTGAGTCGATATATGACTCTTCGCCCGGGTGATCTGGTTATTACGGGCACACCGCCAGGCGTAGGCTTAGGGTTCAAGCCGCCTCGATATTTGAAGACTGGACAGGTAATGGTGTTGGGGATCTCGGGACTGGGTGAGATCTCGCAGACTGTAGTTCAGCATCCGGCACATGATTGAGAGCGCACGTTAAAACGTTAAAGTGAGTAATGGATAAGTCCAAAACAACACGAAAACTGCGAAGCACAGAATGGTTTGGTCGTCAGGACAAAGACGGTTTTTCCTACTGAAGCTGGATGAAAAATCAGGGTCTGCCTCATCACGTGTTTGATGGACGGCCGGTCATTGGTGACTGCAATACCTGGTCTGAACTGACACCCTGCAACGCTCACCTTCGTGAAATCGCTGAGAGAGTGAAGCGCGGTGTCTACGAGATGGGTGGGGCCTGTCGAGTTTTCAGTAATGTCTCTTGGGGAGACATTACTAAGACCCACGGCGATGTTATTCAGAAATCTGGCAAGCATGGATGTTGAGGAATCCATTCGTGGCAATCCCTTGGATGCGGTTGTGTTACTTGTGGGTTGTGATAAAACCACGCCTTCATTAATGATGGGCGCGGCCAGTTGTGACTTACCAACATTGGTTGTTTCAGGGGGGGCGATGCTCAATGGTCGTTTCCGTAATGAACGTATTGGCTCAGGAACCCACGTCTGGAAGTTCGACGCAATGGTGAAAACTGGAGAAATGAGCACAGAAGAGTTCGTGGAGACTGAAGCTTGCATGAGTCGTTCTGTGGGTCACTGTATGACTATGGGAACTGCCTCGACGACGGCATGTATGGTTGAGGCTCTAGGCATGGGTTTGCCTGGAAATGCTGCTATACCAGCTGCGGACTCTCGTCGAAAAGCCCAGGCACACATGGCTGGGCGACGTATCGTTGAAAAGGTTGAAGAGGATCTAATCCCGTCGAAAATTCTTACAAGAGAGGCTTTTGAGAATGCCATCAGAGCCAATGGGGCCATAGGTGGTTCGACTAACGCCGTGATTCACCTGCTTGCCCTTGCAGGACGTTTGGGGGTGGAACATTCCCTCGATGATTGGGACAAAATTGGGCGTAATGTCCCGTGCTTGGTCAACTTGATGCCCTCCGGCGACTATTTGATGGAAGACTTTTACTACGCTGGTGGTCTACCGGCTGTATTGCGTAAATTGGGTGAAGCAGGTCTGTTGCATAAAGATGTCTTGACAGTAAACGGAAAATCTCAATGGGACAACGTACAAGGTGCAGAGGTGTACGACGATAACGTTATTTTCCCGACCGATAAACCCTTTAAGGAGGTTGGTGGTATTGTTGTGCTGCGGGGCAATCTTGCGCCTGACGGTGCGGTACTAAAACCGTCTGCGGCTAGTCCTGAACTTATGCAGCACACAGACCGCGCAGTGGTTTTTGAAGATATTGATGATTACAAACTCAGGGTTGATTCAGATGAACTTGACGTTGATGCTAGCTGTGTCTCGGTTTTGAAAAATTGTGGTCCACGTGGATATCCGGGTATGGCAGAAGTTGGCAATATGGCGTTGCCGACAAAGATCCTTAAAACCGGTGTCACCGATATGGTGAGATTATCAGATGCCCGAATGAGTGGCACCGCTTATGGTACGGTTGTATTGCATTCGTGTTCTGAGGTTGCTATTGGTGGCCCGATAGCACTGGTGCAAAATGGTGACATGATTACTCTCGATGTGGCTTCCAGATTTTTGTCAGTTGATGTTGACGAAAAGACCATGGCTAAACGGTGAGAAGCCTGGAAGCCAATACATCCTCAAGCAACAAGAGGATACGTAAAGATGTACCAAGAAACAGTCATGCAGGCAAACGTAGGCGCAGACCTTGACTTTTTAGTGGGTGGTAGTGGTGCTGAAGTGCCTCGTGATAGTCACTAAATAGTAGGTTGGCCTGTAGTAATTTAAGGGTTTTTTTGAGTAAATCATACTTCCTTGCAGGTACTCGACACAAAATACTTTAATGGTTGAAGAATAATGAGTAGTAAAGAGCGTGTAGGTTTTATTGGCTTGGGTGCCATGGGTGTTGGCATGGCGGCAAACGTCATCGGTGCAGGCTATCCGCTAGCCATTATGGGACATACCCGTCGTGAGCCTGTAGACAGACTGCTTGCGTTGGGTGCCAACGAAGTTACCAGCCCAGCCGAGATGCGTGCTCACTGTGATGTGATCATCCTATGTGTCACGACCTCTGACGCCGTTGAAGGTATCGTGACTGGTGACAATGGACTGCTATCCTCCGGCGCCTCAGACAACCCATTTTTACTCATCGATTGTGGAACATCACGACCTGACTCCACATTAGCCATGGGAGCTTTACTGGCAGAATCAGGTTGTAGCATGATGGATGTTCCGTTAGGCAAATCTTCGGCTGCAGCAGAATCTGGCACATTGAACATGATGGCCGGTGGCTCAACGGCTGATTTCAATCGGGCCAAGCCACTACTGGACACTATGTCTGAAAATTTGTTTCATGTGGGTGAGCTTGGCATTGGACACCGAATCAAATTGATTAACAATGGGTACTCAATGGCAACTGCATGCCTTGCTGCTGAAGCGATGGCCACTGCACGAGCTGGTGGTGTTGATCTGAAGTGGGTTCGCGATGTTATGTCTGCTGGTCCTAACCGTAGTGATTTCTTTGAATGGATGATGGCATCCGCTGTTGACGGAGATGAGACGAAACTTGCATTTGCGTTGAAGAACGGCTTTAAAGACATGGGGTATTTTAATGCCATGGCAGACGAAGTGGGTGTTGATGCAACGATTCCCAGGGCGGCACATAAAAGGCTTGAAGCTGCAGTCAACGCGGGTCACGGTGATGACTATATTCCTGCCCTCATGCGTTTAATTAAAAAGTAAATTATTTTGTTTTTCCCTTCGATTGAGACATATATATATGATTAAGCCGACTCCTATTCAGTGGCTTGATGGCAAGCAGTCAACTAGCCAACCGCTTTTAAAGTTGGCGAATACTGATAACGTTGCCGTAGCGTTACGCACACTGAAGGAAGGAGAGAGAGTTCCTCTGCCGGGAACTTTCGATAACGCTGATAGGGATCTCTCTGAAGATCTGCGTGTAAAGGTTCGTATCATGAAGGGCCATAAGGTAGCGCTTGCATCTATTTTACAAGGCGCTCGCGTCATTAAATACAATCAGCTGATTGGTGTTGCCAGTGTTGATATAGAGGCCGGCGAGCACGTTCATACACACAATCTGTCATTCACTGACAATGATGTTGTGCTTGCGCGAAAAACAGATTCAGAGCCAACGCCTATTGAGTGTACTGATACCTTTCAGGGATTTGTGCGAGCAGATGGTCGAGTAGGAACACGTAACTATATTGCTGTAATCAGTAGCGTAAATTGTTCAGCAACGGTTGCTCAAAAAATCGCATCCGCATTCGAAAACGGACGTTTGGATAACTTCGAACAGATTGATGGGGTTGCCGTTTTTACGCATGGAACGGGCTGTGGAATGGACGCTGCAGGTGAAGGATTTCAGAACTTACAGCGGGTATTAGCAGGATATTCGCGTCATCCTAATGTGGGCGGTGTACTGCTGGTCGGTTTAGGTTGTGAAACCAGCCAAATAGCTGGAACACTTGAATCGCATCATATGGCCAGTGGTCCCTTGCTACGAACCATGAATATTCAAACAACGGGCGGACACCTTAAAACGATTGCTCGTGGTGTTGAGTTAATTGAAGGTATGCTTGATGAAGTCAACGCCATAAATCGTCAGACGTGCCCTGTTTCAGAACTGACTGTTGCTTTGCAATGTGGTGGCTCAGATGCCTGGTCTGGCATTACTGCTAATCCAGCCTTGGGTTATGCAGTGGATCTATTAGTAAAGCAGGGCGGTACGGCTGTGCTTGCTGAGACGCCTGAAATTTATGGGGCTGAACACCTACTGACTCAACGTGCTGCTGACGATGATGTTGCCGATGAACTCATGCAACGGATTGCCTGGTGGCAAGACTACGTCAAACGAAATAATGGTTCTCTGGATAATAATCCGTCACCTGGAAACAAACTTGGCGGGTTAACCACCATTTTAGAAAAATCGCTTGGCGCTGTAGCCAAAGGTGGTACGACCATGCTTAACGGTGTCTATTGTTATGCACAACAAGTAGATCGTAAAGGGTTCTTGTTTATGGATTCTCCAGGTTACGACCCTGCCTCCGTGACTGGGCAGATAGCCTCAGGATGTAATCTGGTTACGTTTACAACAGGACGAGGGTCAACGTTCGGAAGTAAACCTTCGCCATGCTTGAAAATAGCTACGAATACCGACATGTATAGACAACTCCGGGATGACATGGATATCAACGCAGGAACCATCGTTAGCGACGGCGATTCCGTTGCAGATGTTGGTCAGCGTATTTACGAGCGCTGGTTAGAAGTGGCCTCTGGAGATGTCACATTGAGTGAAAGTTACGGCTTGGGTGATAACGAGTTTGTCCCCTGGCAGATTGGGGCTACGATGTAGTTCATAGCAGATCCTTATTGATTTCATGCATACACTTATATTAGGCGCTGGGTACAGCGGTTTAAGGATTGCTTTGGCAGCTCGGAAATACGGTTCTGTGTGCGGAACACGTCGAGCATTGTCAGGCGTCAACGAACTAGAAAGCTTGGGTGTTCTGGGTTGTCAGCTAGAGGGCGTTGTCACAGAACAATTCCTTGCCGAGTTGGCTAGAGCGACCCATTTATTGATCTGTGTGGCTCCCAGACGTGAGACACCGTTTCATGATCCGATGTTAAGCCTGTTGCAGCATTTGACACACAAATATTTGCCAGCCCTGCAATGGATTGGTTATCTATCAACGATTGGTGTTTACGGAAACCATGAGGGTCGATGGGTGGATGAACAGACGCCTTGTTCATCCATCCAGCAACGCTCTTTAATCCGTACAGAGGCAGAGAAACAATGGCAGCAGTTCGGTAAGTCTAGAAATCTGCCTGTCAGCGTTTTTCGTTTATCAGGAATCTACGGTCCTGGGCGTAATGCGGTAGAAGATGCGATTACTGGTCGTGCTCGGATACTGATTAAACCTCATCAGGTTTTCAATAGAATTCATGTTGAAGATCTCGCAGCTGCGGTGCTCAAGGCTGCAAACATTGCGTATGATGGGATTTTGAACATTACTGATGATGTTCCCGCACCTCCCCAAGACGTGATTCGATATGCACATTCGCTTGTGGGTAAGCCAGCACCCGTTGCTCAGAATTTTGCAACAGCCACGATAAGTGATATGGCTCGTTCTTTTTATAGTGAAAATAAACGAGTTCTGAACACCGCCAGCAAACACGCTCTGAAACTGGAGTACCAGTATCCGAACTATCGTCTCGCACTTAATGAACTGTGGAAGAATAAGTAATGAAAGGCTCTCGTCCTGAACAAGCAGCACTAACGAAAGATAACGATGTGAGTAAAACTGTGCAGACCCGCGAAGTTGTTTCGTCGATGGTTGATGGTCTAAACGATCATGAGATTGATGGGATGGGAGCTTTTTTTGCCACTACGTTTCGCTGGATGGGCAATGCCGGGTGCGGCACTAAAAACGGTCTAAAGGAGTTTCAGGACAATTGGCAACGACCCTTTCAAGAGGCATTCTCTGACAAAATTTGCATCGATGAGGCTAGATTGACTGAGGGGGAATGGATGGCAGCATTCGGTCGGCAGGAGGCGACGCATTCCGGGAAATTTATGGGTATCGAACCCACTGGTAAACGTGTGGAAATTCGTTATATGGATTTCTGGAAGGTTGTTGATGGCAGGATTGCTGACAACTACGTCATGGTTGATTTTCCGCATGTCATGCAACAGTTGGGTGTCGATCCATTTAATGGGGAAGGTTGGGAAAAACTTGATCAATCTTAGATAGACTGGATCAATTGGGTAACCGGAATTCGTAGCCTAGTGCTTGAGACATTTCTTGATATGGAGGCGTTCCTAAACCTGGGCACACCTCTTATTCTGGGTGCTGTGGCCATCTACTTCGTCGCAGGCTTTGTTAAAGGAACGTTGGGCATTGGTTTTCCTACTGCCGCCATCAGCCTGATGGCTCAGTTTACGGATGCAAGAACAGCCATCAGTTTGGTTATCATTCCCATGATAGTGACTAATGCCTGGCAAATTTGGCGTAATAGACAGATTAAATGGGTGCTAAGCAACTTCTGGAGAGTGCTGGTACTGATGGTGATATTTATTGCGCTCTTTACCCAAGTCTCATCTGCAGTGCCTGTCGCTTACGTCACAGCATTCCTGGGTGCTTTTATCACCGTGTATGCAGCTACTACGTTGTACAAGCCTATTTTTAAATTTAAACAAGAATATGATTCTATTGCACAGGTGATTGCGGGAACCAGTGCAGGGATTATGGGCGGGATCGCAGGTGTGTGGGCACCGCCCATTTTAATATATCTCTCAGCGAGAGGAGTTACGAAGACTCAATTTGTAGCAACAACGGGAGTCTTGTTGTTTGTCGGAAGCACGATTCTGTTTAGTGGGTATTGGCACGCCGGTATGATTGGACCGTCAGTCGTGCTCATTTCCTGTTTTCTGTTGATACCATCAATGGCTGGGGTAATCCTGGGGGAACGCCTGCGCAATCGTCTGTCAGCGCAACGGTTTGAACGCTTGCTACTATGGTTTTTTCTGCTGATGGGGCTCAATTTGATCAGGCGTGCCTTAATGTGACGATAGCTCAAACAGAGGTTCCAATTGTCTACGAAGACGATTCTGTAATCATTGTGAACAAGCCGGCAGGTTTGCTTTCACAGCCTGGAAAACTTATTTCCGATTCTGTCGTCAGCAGAATTGAGTTTGCTTACAAAGGTGTATGTGATCCCACGTTGGTACACCGGCTCGATATGGATACGTCTGGGCTGCTTATTCTGGCTAAAGATCGATCGAGTCATCGCAATTTGCAGCAGCAGTTCGAGCATCGCAAAATAGGTAAACGATACCGAGCGGTTCTTGAAAATTCTGTTGAAGGGTTAGGTGGACGAATACACCTGCCATTGCGATTGGATATAGATAATCGACCCAGTCAGATAGTTTGCTATCAATTTGGCAAGCCCTCTACAACCGTTTGGCACAAAGACCCTGCGGCACTGGGCAACAGCTTGGTGCTCTACCCATTAACGGGTCGTAGTCACCAACTAAGAGTGCACCTGGCTGATCCAGACGGTCTCGGTGTTTCTATAAAGGGCGACAGATTGTACGGCGATGCTAGTCATGTCGAGCCCGAGAGTCGCATGCTGTTGCATGCCGATTTTATAGCCTTCGATCACCCTGTTACAGGTGAACGCCTATCGATTCACTGTCCAGCCCCTTTCCTTGAATACTCATTAGTAGGAAATTCAGCATGAAAAATTTTCTGATTGGCTATGGAGCCGCTATTGTGGCATTTTTGGTTATAGATGGAATCTGGCTAGGGTTAATCGCAAAGGACTTCTACGCGAATAGCCTGGGTGATTTGCTTCGTAAGGATTTACTGTTACTGCCTGGCGTTATATTCTATTTAATGTATACAGCCGGATTAGTGCTTCTTGCCGTACGGCCCGGGCAGGCCGATATATCGTTGTTGAATATTGCACTGCATGGTGCTGTCGTGGGTTTGCTTGCCTACGGAACCTATGATTTGACAAACCTTGCAACCTTACGTGGTTGGCCCCCACTACTTAGCGTTGTAGATATGGCTTGGGGAGCTGTGCTATCAGCCTCTGTAGCGCTGATCTCTGCAATCTGTGTTCGGTATTTTACTTAATGTAAATGTGTGGCAGGATAGTCAGATTTTACTAGCGCTAATCTGCAATAAGCTGTTCGATTGCTTGGTAAGAGTCCAGCCAGTTGTGTGTCAAATGCTCTGGTAGATAGATATTCAAATATTCAGAGCATTCTCGTCTCTGTTGTTCATTTGACGTATCGGTAAAATTATTCTGCATGTATTGAATACTGTGCAATACCACTAATGGCGTGATGTCTCCACTATTTTTACTAATGGGTTCGTGCTGCATGGCTATAGCCTCTGTGACCGCATCAGGCATCATCCAGACTTTCATCAGGTAAGCACCCAGTAGATGTGACGGCACTGCGTTGGCAAAGTCATGATCACTTTTGATCAGCGCTATCAACTCACCAATATTAGACATCATGCCAGCTACCTGACAGTGGTTGAGTGATATTCGCGAGACTTTAGCGTGGCGAGAAAGCTGGTTAGTTAGTGCGCCCATTTTCAACGCTTGATTGTTGATTTCCATCAGCTTTTGGAGGTCAACATTGCTGCCTTCGAATTTGGAGAATACCTGTGAAGTGAGAGTAATGTTTTTGACCAACGCGGTACCTAACAAAGAAATTGCCTGTGCCACTGAATCAACACGCTGGTTGAGTCCGAAGTAGGCAGAATTGACTATTTTAAGGATGCTCAGAGTCAATCCCGCGTCAGCTTCTATAATCTCTGCAACTTTTATCAGCGAGCTTTTTGGTGATGCAAGTTCTTTAACCAGTTCGTTGTAGAGCGCAGGTATCGCGGGGAGTGAATCCACATCCTGCATCATCACACTTAGTTGGTTACCAGCCAGCAGATTCCTCAGTCTGATAGAGCTGTCAATAGCTTCAGCCAAAATTTTTGCGTCGGCAGGTTTTGCAATAAAACGTTGATTAAGGCGAGCACATTCGAGGAGAATTTCCGCGTCCTGATCGTCCGACAGTGTGAAACGGAGGACATTAGGTTTGTAGCTGCGAATCCTTTCGAGGAATGCTGCGCCTTCCATGTCTGGCAAACTTGCATCTGACACCACAACATCAACAGACATCGATTCGAGCAAATCCATCGCTTCTGCAGCGGTGTTGACAGACTCAACCCACCAATCAGGACGCTGCTTGCTAAGAAGTTTGGCCATCTGACTGACGAAGTGGATGTCCTCGTCAATGAGTACAATCTTGGTCATGGGGATGTCCAAAAAAAGCTGTTCTTGTATCTACAATTCAGGTCAAGAAGATAGCCTGCCCAGAGAATATTGGAACTTTAGGAGAGAGCTAGATACTGACAAGCACACGCAGTGAGACTGTGAAAAGACACGAGTGTTACTGAGAATATTGCTGCTTCCTTAGCCCAAAAACACGGTGATATCGACCATCTGTTCAGCATCTGGGTGGATTGTACCTGAAAATACCGGAGATTCGAGCCTTTGAGAATAAACTCCGATATTTTCAGTATTAACTGAAGTTTCTAAACCTAAATGCAGGTGTTTAGAACAAACCTTCGATCTCGCCTTCAGCATTCAACTTGATGACTTCAGCTGCAGGTAGGCGAGGTAGGCCAGGCATTGTCATGATTTCACCGCAAACAACGACGACAAATCCAGCACCTGCAGAAAGTCTGACTTCACGTACAGGTACCGAATGACCGGTAGGTGCGCCTCTGAGGTTTTGATCGGTAGAAAAACTGTATTGAGTTTTAGCCATACAAACTGGAAGATGACCGTATCCAGCTTCTTCCCATTGAGTGAGTTGTTGACGAATTTTCTTATCTGCCAAGACTTCGTCTGCACGATAAATACGCTTGGCAACAGTCTCGATTTTTTCAAACAACGACATTTCATCGGGGTAAAGCGGAGAGAACTGTGACACGCCACTTTCTGCAATTTCTGCAACGCGTGTAGCAAGCTCCTGCACGCCCGCCGAGCCATCAGCCCAGTGTTTGCATAAAATAGCCTCTGATCCAAGTGTTTCCACGTAAGCGGCTACAGCTGCAATTTCTGCGTCGGTGTCAGTTACAAAGTGATTGATAGCAACTACTACCGGTACACCAAAAGATTTGACGTTTTCGATGTGTCGACCAAGGTTTGGACAGCCTTTTTTGACTGCATCAACGTTCTCAGGTCCCAGATCTTCCTTGGCAACACCGCCGTTCATTTTCATTGCACGAACTGTGGCTACGATGACAACAGCATCAGGTGCCAGGCCCGCTTTACGGCATTTGATGTTCATGAATTTTTCAGCGCCTAGGTCGGCACCAAAGCCTGCTTCAGTCACAACATAGTCGGCTAATTTCAAAGCAGTTTTCGTTGCTACAACGGAGTTGCAGCCGTGTGCAATATTCGCAAAAGGGCCTCCATGAACAAAAGCAGGGTTATTTTCCAGCGTCTGTACGAGATTTGGCTGCATGGCATCTTTAAGCAGAACGGTCATGGCGCCGTCAGCTTTTAGGTCACGACAGTAAACCGGAGTCAAGTCACGACGATAAGCAACAATGATATCGCCGAGGCGTTTTTCAAGATCTGCCAGATCGTTGGAAAGGCAAAGAATGGCCATGACTTCCGAGGCCACTGTGATATCAAACCCCGTTTCTCTTGGAAAGCCGTTGGTGGCTCCACCAAGGCTTGCCGTTATCTGTCGCAGAGCTCTGTCGTTCATGTCGACAACGCGTCTCCAGACGACTCGTCTTGAATCAATTTCAAGCGCATTGCCCCAATAAATGTGGTTGTCAATCAAGGCAGATAGAAGGTTGTGAGCGGAGGTGATTGCGTGAAAGTCACCCGTGAAATGCAGGTTCATGTCTTCCATGGGGATGACTTGTGCATAACCACCACCGGCTGCTCCGCCTTTCATCCCAAAGCAGGGGCCCAGGGATGCTTCGCGAATGCAGATGGCTGTTTTCTTTCCAATGGAGTTCAGACCATCGCCCAGACCGACTGTTGTTGTAGTCTTGCCTTCGCCGGCAGGAGTAGGGTTGATAGCGGTGACCAGTATCAGTTTGCCATTTGGCTTGTCTTTTTGAGCTGCAATAAATTCAGCAGACACTTTTGCTTTGTCGTGTCCGTAGGGAAGAAGGTGTTCGCTACCAATTCCAAGCTTTGCACCAATTTCCTGAATCGGTTGTTTGGTCGCAGCTCGTGCGATTTCTATGTCAGTTAAATGAGCCATGGTGTTGTAAGACCTCGAGGTGGACAGATTTTGTCCTTAATGGTTGAACAAATTTTATACAGAGACTCCGTCACTGCATTAGGAAAACACTTAAGCGACATACGAATTTCTGGTCGTTTTGATCCGTTTAGTCAACTAATGCAAGAATGACCGATTTTTAGGGGCTTGTGTGAGTTCAAAAAAGACGTAAAATTATCTATTAAGGACATTTCAAGGTATTTAGTGATGTTTAGGGTTGGTATAGTCTTAATAGATGGGTTTTCTTTGATGGCGTACGCATCGGCTATGGAGCCCTTGCGGGCTGCAAATCTTTTCTCTAATGAGCCGCTGTATTCAGTAAGAAATCTTCCCGTTTCCGGTGCGAATTCCCGTAGCTCGTCTGGAGCCCTAATCAAAGCGGATGCTTATTTGGGGGAGCAAGTTGATTTTGACCTGTTGCTCATTGTGGCGGGCAAGGAGGCAGGGTGCTACCGCAATGCGCAGCTCGAAAACTGGCTGCGACTTTTGGCGAGTCGCGGCGTGCTTATCGGCGGTGTATCGGGTGGGCCGCTAGTGTTGGCCCATTCTGGAGTAATGGATGGTTATCGAATGACGATTCACTGGGATCATGTCGATGCACTCACGCAAATATCCCCAAGACTCGTAGTCGAACGATCCTTGTATACTCTGGATCGAAATCGACTGACGTGTGGAGGAGGAACGGCAGCTTTGGACATGATGCTTGCACTGATCAAGTACCAGCAAGGGCCGGAGATAGCCTTGAGAGTTAGCGATTGGTTCCTGCATACAGATATGAGAGAAGGAGAGAATGCACAGCGTTCTGGCCTTGCGGAACGGTACAACACAAGCAATGAGCATTTGTTGAAGGCGCTGGAGGCCATGGAGAATCACATAGCCGACCCATTAGAACTTCAACAGCTGGCAGCCCTGGCAGGTTTGGGTGCACGGCAATTAAATCGGCTTTTTACAAAATATCTTCAATCCAGTGCCGTGAATTTTTATCGACATTTGCGATTGAAAAAATCCCAACAACTATTGAACAGAACGTCTCTATCTATTCACGATGTTGCTTTGGCGACAGGTTTTGCCAATGGCGGGCACTTGAGTAAAAGCTTCAGCGACCTCTTTGGACTTCCTCCAAAGCGATACCGCGAACTATCTCGAGCGGAAAACTCGGTATCAGATCTTGATGGGCCAGATATGTCTTGATTGCTCCGGTGCGAATTGCAAGTTAGTACCCGATGTTCTCGAATACCCGCTCAACATCTGTGTGCTGTAAACTCAGCAACGTTCTTCGGCAGCTCGCTTCAAGGCTGTTTTACATTCTGAGTGGGCTTGGCATGCACGTCTCTTCATGCGAATAATTAATAGGTGAGTATTGAAACGACCACTCAGGAAGTGCTGGGATCGGCAGCTCAATGGCTCGATGACGGGCACAAGGTTGAACTGGTTACAGTGGCACGCACGTGGGGATCATCACCTAAACCACCGGGCTCCATTGCCGCCGTGCGCCAAGATGGGGTTATTGTTGGTTCTGTGTCTGGTGGATGCGTAGAGAAGCAGCTTTCTGAATCTTTTCAGGGCCAGCTCAAACCGCGTAATCACACGCATGTGGTCGATGACGATCAAGCCAAACGTTATGGTTTGGCGTGTGGTGGCCAGCTAGAACTTGTTTTTGAATCTTTGACCGATGCAACGACTCTTAGACAGATTCTTGAGCGCCTGGCACAACGTGAACGGGTAAAGCGCTGCGTTTCACTAGGAAACACCGACGCTGTAATAACTACAGCGCAACGGGGTGACCAATTCAGTTGGAATGGTGAACAACTGCAGCAGATTTTTGGACCATCGTGGCGTGTTCTTATCGTAGGTGCTGGTCAGTTAGGGCGTTACGCTTGCGAATTTGCTGCCGCCTTGGATTTTGAAGTGATCGTCGTGGATCCTCGGCCGGCGTTTCATCAGGCCTGGAAAATTCCGAGTGTGCTCCTGCTGTCAGATAGTCCCGATGATGCTGTAATTGCGCATGCCAATGACCCCATGAGTGCAGTGCTTGCTCTTAGTCACGACCCAAACATAGATGACTTGGCCTTGCTTGAAGCTCTACCGGGTAGGGCCTTTTATGTAGGCGCACTAGGGTCGGTCAGAAATTATCAAAAGCGTTGTGATCGACTGGCAGGTCTAGACGTGCCGGCGCAGGCAATTGCAAGATTAAAAGGCCCGATTGGATTGCCTATTGGTAGTCGAACTTCGGCAGAAATTGCCATCTCCATCATGGCAGAACTTATACAAGTGAGAAATTCCATTCTATGAATACAGCATCTTCAAAGGCTGTTACACCGAGACCTCGTCCGGGATCTGGTCAGATTCCGCGTGCCATTCCAGTCTTGATCGCAGAGGCGATTGGAGCGAAAAGGCAGCAAGTTGACGCTGCTATTGCATTGCTCGATGGTGGTGCCACAGTGCCCTTTATTTCGCGGTATCGAAAAGAGGCCACTGGTGGTCTAAGTGATTCCCAATTGCGTCTTCTGGATGAGAAACTGGATTACCTGCGTGACCTGGACTCTCGGCGATCGTCAATTATCTCGCTGATAGAGGAACAGGGAAAGCTGAGTGACCAACTTGCCACGCAGATAGCATCGGCTCAGACAAAAGCAGAACTCGAAGATTTGTATCTGCCGTACAAAAAGAAACGTCGCACCAAAGGCCAAATCGCCATTGAGGCAGGTTTGGAGCCATTAGCTGATTTGCTGTGGAATGAACCGGATAATGAGCCAGGCAAGGAGGCGCTTCGCTTTATCGTTGCAGGTTCGGATGGCGTTGATTCGCTGGTGCCTGATGAAAAGTCAGCTTTAGATGGTGCACGATTTATTCTTATGGAGCGATTTGCTGAAGATGCTTCTCTTATTGCTCGATTACGGGATTTGATACAAAATCAGGGTTTTCTGTGTGCGAATCTGATCTCAGGAAAAGATAGGGAAGGCGCAAAATTTCAGGACTATTTTGATCATCAAGAAAGCTTTGCGCGTATACCGGGGCATCGAGCACTTGCCATGTTCAGAGGGCGCTCCGAAGGCATTCTGGGATTGAACCTGTTGTTCAAAGATGGTGACTCCTATAGCGATGCTAGTTGTATCTCAACGGTGGCGTCACACTTGGGATTCAGGCATCAACAGAAAGCGGCAGATGATTGGCGTGCCCAAGTGGTGTCCTGGACCTGGAAAGTAAAGCTATCATTGCATCTGGAAAGCGAGTTACTTTCAACGCTGCGAAGCCGCGCTGACGCTGAAGCGATCAGTGTATTTGCAGCGAATTTACAGGACTTGCTATTAGCCGCTCCGGCAGGTCCCAGAGCTACGCTGGGGCTCGATCCCGGTTTTCGTTCTGGTGTAAAGGTAACGGTTATTGATAGTACCGGTAAAGTTGTTGACCATACGGCGGTTTATCCTCACAAACCACAACAGCAATGGCCACAAGCGATGTCAACGCTGCATAAAATGTGTGTAAAGCACTCGGTCGAACTCATTGCAGTTGGAAACGGTACAGCAAGTCGTGAAACAGAAAAGCTAGCTGATGAACTCATTCAGATAATTCGCAAGGGGGACAAAGGCGCGCTTCTAACCAAGGTTGTGGTCTCTGAAGCAGGAGCCTCTGTCTATTCAGCGTCGAAAACCGCTGAGGATGAATTTCCTGATCTTGACGTTACCATCCGTGGGGCGATATCCATTGCCAGAAGATTGCAAGATCCTTTGGCTGAGCTGGTAAAAATTGATCCCAAGGCAATCGGTGTTGGACAGTATCAGCATGATGTATCGCAAACAGCTCTTGCAAAAAGTCTCGATGCGACGGTTGAAGATTGTGTAAATGCGGTTGGCGTTGACTTAGACACCGCCTCCGCTGCGTTGCTATCCAGGGTCGCCGGGTTAACACCAACTATTGCGACCAACATAGTGGCCTATCGTGATGAGCAAGGTGCGTTCAAAAATCGAAAAGAACTGACGAAGGTTCCTAGGCTTGGCCCGAAAGCGTTTGAACAAGCAGCTGGTTTTCTACGCATTCCAAACAGTTCTGATCCTCTGGATGCGTCTGGTGTACATCCAGAAAGTTACCCAGTTGTGCAGCGAATTATAGAGTTTCTAAAATTGCCGTTAGCTGAGGTTATTGGTAATTCGGCAGTACTACGTACGTTAAGTGCCGAGCAGTTTGTAGATGAGAAATTTGGCGTACCAACCGTACAAGACATTATCGCAGAGCTTGATAAACCTGGCCGAGATCCGCGCCCTGAATTTCGAGCGGTACAGTTTGCTGACGGAGTTGAGTCAGTGTCCGACTTGGTCCCTAATCAAATTCTGGAAGGAAAGGTTACCAATGTGACCGCGTTTGGTGCATTTGTAGACGTCGGCGTTCATCAAGATGGTCTGGTCCATATTTCTGCATTAAGCGACACGTTTGTTAAAGATCCGCGCGATGTTGTCAAGGCTGGTGATATCGTTAAAGTCAAAGTGATGGCAATAGATATAGCCCGAGCGCGAATTGGCCTGTCTATGCGCATGAGTGATGACGCTGAGGATGCACAAGAGCGTGGGTCACGCCGACCTAGTCCAGTATTGGCTGGAAGATCACAAGGAGCTAACGGGGCTAACCCTGGTGACGCTAAGAAGCCTGAATCTAAACGGCATCGTCCAGCGCAACAGGCAGATATGACTTCTTCGTTGGCTTTGTCTCTCAAGGCAGCGTTAGAAGGAAAATAAGTACTAAAGAAATCTACCAGTCGTCCGGATAGCACTTTCGTCTGTACGGCTGCTGGGTTTCATTCGCCGATTTTGTGATCAGTTTACGATTGTGAGGGTTTTAAGCTGAAAAGCTTACCTCTGACTCCTCAGTCACTGGCTGATACAGCCGCTCCCAGTAGCAGATAATGTACTAGGATGATTGTGAGCAAATGAGCGAAAAATTCCGACTGGTTACCCGAAGCGATTTTGATGGGTTGGTATGCGCCGTTTTGTTACGGCACATGAACATGATTGACGATATTACCTTCGTGCACCCTAAAGATATGCAGGATGGTAAGGTTGAAATTACTGGGAGAGATATCACCACGAATCTTCCCTACTGCGCTCCAGCCCACATTGTCTTCGATCACCATGATTCTGAATTAGAGCGCAATGATATCTCGGCTACAAAAACACCTGATAACCATGTGATAGTCGTAGACGCACCGTCGGCGGCCAGAGTGGTCTGGAAACACTACGGCGGTCATGCCACGTTCCCTGAAGGTTGGGACGAAATGATGGAAGCCGTAGACAAGGCAGATTCTGCTCAGTATTCCAAGCAGGAAGTTCTTGAGCCTGACAATTGGGAACTCTTGAATATGCTTATGGACTCTAGGACAGGTCTTGGCAGGTTTAGAGAGTTTCGAATCTCTAACTATGCATTGATGATGGAGCTTATCGAATGTTGCCGAGAGCACACGATCTCGCAAATTTTGGAATTGCCAGATGTAAAAGAGCGAGTGGAGCTCTATGAAAAGCACTCTGAGGCGTTCAAAGAGCAGCTGATGCGCTGTTCAACGGTATATGACAATTTAGTTGTTCTCGACCTTCGTAACGAGGAAATGATCTTTCCTGGTAGCCGTTTTAGTATTTATGCTCTGTTCCCACAGTGCAATATTTCTATTCATCAGTTATGGGGTTTCGGAAAGCAAAACATTGTTTATGCGACGGGTAAGTCCATTTTTGACAGATCTTGCAAGACCCATGTAGGCGAGCTGATGCTCAAATACAATGGCGGTGGTCATGCAGCTGCAGGTACCTGTCAAATTGATAACAACAAAGCGGATGCTGTACTCGGCGATCTAATAGCAACGATTAATGCCAACGAAGTGCCATTAGCGAAAGCAGGGTAGGAAAAACAGACTTTTTATTGTGAGTGAAGTTAATCTCAGATGACGTGAATCGTGCCACTAGGGTGTACCCTAGCCGCACGATTCACACAGAAGCTTTTCATGACCACCGAAGAATTTGACGATCCTTCCGATACAAGAAAGGTAATGCTGGCCAGCGAGCCAGTAGAGTTATACAAGATTCTGAAATTCGAGTCTTTAGTCAATAGTGGTGCGGAAGCAAAATTAGTAATTGACGATGGACTGGTCAGGGTCAACGGCGAATTGGAACTTAGACGTCGTCGAAAAATCCTAGAAAACGACACTGTTGAATTCGATGGTGTGCGGATGATTATGGCCCTTGTCAAAGATGACGAATAGTCGAGAACTCGACTGCCGTATTGAAAAATTCTTGCTCGTACGCGCGAATTTGCCATTAATGTTGGCTGGAACAGTCGTGACAGCTCTGGCCTTTTTCGTCCTTCTTGAAAAGGACTTATCAACTCAAGTACGAGTCAGCTGGTTTACTTTCGTTGTGGTTATAACTGCCATACGTGCAGCTTTTTTGCGCTTCTGGTACATCAATGAAACCACGCGGGAAAATGTCAACAGACGTATCGTTATTGCTTCAGTAATGGGTTTTTTGCTGTCCGGCGCCTTTGGTTTCTATGGCTACATAGGGATTAGTGAAAGCAACGTATTTTCCACGCTACCCATATTGATGATCTTAACGGGTCTTATCGCAGGCGCCACGGGTACCACAGCCTTTATACTCCCCATGTTCATAGTGATCGTGATGCCATTGATGCTACCGGTGACCGTAAAGATGTTTGGGTTTGAGCAAGAATTTTATCAGTGGGTCTCTGTGCTCACCCTTGTTTATCTAATTATTTGTACAGCTGCCGCTCAGATCGTCAATGCATCGGTGGCCCAATCTATCGATATGCGATTTGATAATCAGGATCTGCTAGAGAATCTACAACTTGAAAAACATCGAGCAGAGGAGGCATTGCGACGAGAGGCACGTGCAAACCAGGCAAAATCGAAATTCCTCGCAGCTGCCAGTCATGATCTGCGTCAACCCTTGCATTCTCTTCGCCTGTTTACGGCAACACTCGAACTCCAGACCCGAGATACACGCCATAAAACCTTAGTGTCGCAGATTGACACCTCCGTTAAGTCCTTGGAAGAGCTTTTCAACGCACTGCTGGACATCTCCAGGTTGGACGCGGGGACGTTAACAGTCAACAAGCAACATGTGCAGCTTTACTGTTTCTTGTTGCAACTCCAATCCGATTTTTTGCCTCTGGCCGCAGAGAAGGGAATCGATTTCGTTTGCGAAGTAGAGGAGTGTGTTGTTTTTACCGATTTGGTTTTGCTGGAACGACTCATTAGAAACCTTATTAGCAATGCGATACGGTATACATCCACGGGTACCGTAACGTTATCTACTGAAAGGCAGGATGAATGTGTCTCGATCTCTGTTATGGATACAGGCCCAGGTATTTCCACTGAAAATCAAACGCGAGTGTTTGATGAGTTTGTTCAACTCAATAGCGGTCAAGTCTCAAGTGGAGAAGGACTTGGCTTGGGGCTATCAATCGTTAAGCGTTTAGCAACATTGTTGGACGTGTCCATAGTGCTTGTATCGCAACCCGGTTTAGGGGCAGTGTTTTCTGTGAAAGTCCCCTATGGACAACCCGGCAGCGCTGTCGGAGCACAACGTGAAGTTAACTACGTTGACGACGATGTCGATAATTATTTTATTTTGATCATAGATGATGAACCAGACGTTTGCTTGGCAGTAGAAGGGCTGTTAGAAACCTGGGGATGTATCGTCATGACCGCCGTCTCAGGAGACGCGGCAGTAACGCAATTGGAGGAAATCGGCGAAATTCCTGATGTCATAATCAGCGACTATCAACTGTGCAACAACGAGACTGGAGGAGCGGCCATTCAACGAGTACGTAACTACGTGGGCCAAAAAATACCGGCAATTATTCTAACCGGGGATATAGCACCAGAGCGATTGTTGGCTATTAAGAAATTGGGTCTTCCCATGTTGCATAAGCCGTGTGAGCCTGATGCACTAAGAAAACTGTTGGCTCAGGAAGCTAGTGCATCAGGTAGTCAAACCGCGTAAAACTAAGGTTTAGCTTTGTACGTCAAATTACTCGAGATTACGAATCTCTAACGGCATAGGTTCGCCACTGGGAATGAATCCGAAAACGCGGCCATAAAACGCTAATTCCGATTGAATCGCGGTCACGATGGTGGTGGACTGCCTGAACCCATGCTGCTCCCCTTCAAATTCAATATAGGCTACCGGAATTCCCCGTTTATCGAGTGCATCAACAATCATGCGAGATTGGTTTGGAGGCACTATGGCGTCTTCGGAGCCTTGCAGGATAATCATGGGGGCATCAAAGCCCTCTATATGATTGATTGGCGATCTTTCTTTGTAGACATCTTCTGCTTCAGGCCAGGGGCCGATCAATCCGTCGAGGTAGCGGGATTCGAATTTATGCGTATCGTTAGCCAAAGCTTCAAGATCTGCCACACCGTACATACTGGCACCAGCAGTAAAAGTATCGTGAAACGCAAGTGCGGATAGCACGGTAAAGCCGCCGGCGCTGCCTCCTCGAATAATCAGTCGGTGCGGATCGACATCACCTCTTTCGACTAAGTATTGTGCGACACATACGCAGTCTTCTACATCAGCAATTCCCCAGTTGCCGTCAAGTTTTTTTCGGTATGCCCGCCCAAATCCACTGCTGCCACGATAATTAACATCAACAACCGCAAAGCCGCGACTTGTCCAAAAGCGTATTGGCAGTGAAAGTTGTGATCGTGCGGCCGAAGTAGGGCCGCCATGTGCAAGCACAATCAATGGCGGTTTATCGTGAGTAGGGCCAGACATATCGGGGTTGGCCGGTGCGTAGAAGATGGCGTAGGCGACGTCTTCATTATCAGCACCTGTGGGGAACGTGAGTATTTCGGGTCGTGTTAGATATTCGACGTCTAGCTGAAGGTCTCTGGGCTCCAGAACTTTTTTACCGTTAAAATACACAGACGCTTCGCTAGACCATGAAGCGCTGGTAAAGCTGACCGCAGATCCTGATGTTCTTATACTCTGGAAATTGGTTTGATCAGCAAAGCCGTCCAAGTGATCAATACCGTTTTTATAATGTGCAAATACAACAGAACCATTTGCCAAGAAGTCATACCGGGATAGGCCATGTACCCAGGGTGGATACCCGATTTCACCGTCAGCTTTGAGGACCGGCAGCTCGCTTCCCTGCTTATACAAGTACCAGAGATCTGATTTGTCCGATAAATAGTGAAGTATCCCATCAGGTGACCATGCAGGTTGGACGATTGCTTCGTTTTTTCCACCAGCAATAGAGCGACAGTTTTTTAGCTCAATGGATTCCTGGTTTATATTGATATCTGCCAGCATGAGAGTCGTATCATCCCACGGCATATTCGGATGATCCCATTGCACCCATGCCAGTTGTTTACCGTCGGGTGACAAGGTTGGGGAGCCATAGAAGTCTGCACCCGTAGCTAATTCGAAGGAATTGCCAGAGCCATTAGTGGCCACTGCAATTAATAAATTCTGTGGCTCGGAAGTTTTATCGCAGTGTCTCTCGTGAACACAGATTAGCCATTGCCGGCAGCACGTTGGTCGAATGTCAGCATAGCGAAGAGCTTTCGCAGTTTCCGGTTTTGCGCTGAGTAGCTCAACTTCACTTCCCGGTTGTAGCTGCCGTATTCTTTGGTCTGAGTAGTCTACATACCACAGCACACCATCCTCGGCCCACCAGGCGCCACCACCGTACTCATGCATGGTGGTGCGCACATTTGCATCAGTGGGAGTAACTTCGCGTGAGCTACCGTTTTGCCAGTGCATGATGGCAACCCGGCCACCTTCCGAGGGCCGGGATTCGGCCCACCAGACACTTTGGCCATCTGGGACAACCTCACTGATCCCCGTGGCACCCGAAACCAACATGTCAGCAGTAATTGGAGATGGCCAACTACCGTAGGGCGAGGTTTTCTTCAGGCTCACAGTACAACAGCTCCACGGGCTGGTTTGCCGTGTTCAATGGTGAATATCATTCCATCTAGTAGTTCAGCAAGATCTGGTCTTGCTGAAGGTCCGTTGGATAACGCAGCGATTTGCACGGTGGCATCGGGACGTAGGCAAAACACAGCAGGTTCTGCAAACCTTCCGTCAGCTTCGTCAGGTGTTAGCGGATCACTAACGTATACACCCAGGTTGTGCATATCGGACTCGGATAATCCGTAACCGGTGGGGAAGGTCCAGCCAAATTCCTTAACATCTGCTTGAGCTTTTTCCAGAGTGTCTGCGGAGAAAACAGTGATAGTGAAACCCGCAGCAGTCCATTCAGACTGCATGGATTCGAGAATGTTCAGGTACTTCTTACAGCGCCCGCAGTGCTTGCCTCGATAGACGATTATGAGCTGCCATCTCTCATTGGCTTGCCCAACAGTTTGCACGTCTCCGCTTACCATATTAATGTCGAAAGCAGGAAAAGCAGCTCCCGCTATAGGCTTTGATGGCTGATTATTCATGGTTGAGGCAATCACTGCTGTTTTAGAAGTACTATAAGTGTACTACTGTACCGTGGGTTTCCACCATGTCTTACTCGTTGAAGCCCTTTGTTTTAGAAGAACGCATTGCTGAATTTGTGCGCAGTGTGCTTGGCGTTACAGACGTTGACGTGGTTGAGAGAATCCAATCGCTCTGGGGGGAGCAGGGACAGATACTTCGGCTCAGAACAAACTCGAACAGTCATCCCACGTGTGTGTTAAAACACATCTGTTTGAATTCGCAAGCGCATCATCCGAGAGGTTGGAATACTAGCGTGTCATTTCAACGTAAAGTGACTTCATATGAGGTAGAGCGTTGCTGGTATGAGAGATACGCTGATGATTGTGACGTGGCGTGTAAAGTGCCACAGCTTCTAGGCACGAAAACGCAAAACGGCGATAGTCTTATTTTACTGGAAGACTTGTCCGACGCGTATCCGGTGAGGTGTGGACACTTAGCCGTGGATAAGGTCAAAGTGTGTCTGGAGTGGCTTGCACACTTTCATGCACGATTTTTAGGGAATGCCGGGCAGGGACTGTGGCCAGAGGGATGTTATTGGCATTTGAGCACGAGAGCTGATGAATATGCGGCATTGCCGGAAGGTCCTGTCAAACAGGCAGCCAAATTATTGGATGCAAAGCTTGCAGGGGCTCACTTTCAAACCCTGGTACATGGAGATGCAAAGGTTGCCAATTTTTGTTTCAGCCCAACTCTGGATTCTGTAGCAGGCGTTGATTTCCAATATGTCGGTAAAGGTTGTGGCATAAAGGATGTGGTGTATTTCCTAGGTAGTTGTCTGACTGAAGCTGAATGTGCTGAGAATGAATCAGCACTGCTTGATGTTTATTTCAAGGCATTGAATTACGCCCTTGGCGACAAGCTCCCTATGCAGGAAATTCAGCAACTAGAATCAGAGTGGCGATCTCTCTACGGCATAGCCTGGACTGATTTTTATCGTTTTTTGTTGGGGTGGATGCCAACGCATCAAAAGATAAACTCTTATACCGTATCGTTGTGTGAACGTACGCTGTCCGACTTGTAAGATTCCGTTTTATACTGATCCCAAATGCGAGACCACCGCACAACCTACTTTATGAACTAGTCGTACGTATTGGCTACGTCTAAATTCTGTATAGAATTGGAGAGTTTTACAATCTTCACAGTTCAGGCGTAGACAAATTGTCGAACTCAAGACGACAATGTCAATATATTTTTTTCAGAGAATTTCAAATATACACACCATGACGATATCCAGTAGATTCGGTCAAGTGGGCGTTCTTTTTTTAACATCAATTCTTCTGTTGTCCCGTGGTGGCTCGTCTGTTACACCGGCTACAGACACTCAGAATGATGCACCGTTAGCTCCAAATGTACCTGTGACACCGGACGAGTCGGTGGGTGCTCCAAATACCCCCACAGGTCCTGTGCTAATCCCATGCCGAATACGCCAAGTAGTGATGCGCCTGGCAGTGCGTTGATACCAACAAATGAGGCTCTGAGCGATCTTTCAGGTGGTGATGACGACAGCCCTACGGCTACTGAGAGTGCATCTCTTGCAGGTCCTTTTATCAAGGATGTTTCCCATGGAGCGGGTCCACCCTCAGTACCAAGAGGGCTAACGTTTCTCCTGGCTTCCGACAACTGGGTGGAATTCACTTGGGCACCTTCTGTCGATGATCTATCCGTAGAAGCCTACGAAATTTATCGAGATGGCCAGCTAATAGCCACAGTTCGAGGGGACACCGGTTACGAACACGACTACCGCATCTGGATAAGCACGTCCTATATGGATTGTAACTACACGCGATTTACCTACTGTGGGGGTATACAGCCGACGCCCGGATCGAGTTATAGCTACAGTGTTGCGGCGATTGATAACGAAGGCATGAGTTCCGAAAGATCTACCCCCGTTATGTTCCGAACTGAACAGCTAAGTGCGTCGCCTGTCGATTTGACAGGTTACAACGCCGTATTTACTGAAGAATTTAACGGTTCATCACTGGACAGAAGCCGCTGGAAGACCTCATTGCCATGGGGACCAGATAGAACCATCAATGTCGAAAGTCAGTACTTTGTAAACACGTTTGGGAATAATCCTCCTGCGTACGATCCGTTTGTTTTCACCGGCGAGACGTTGCGGATAACAGGTATTGAGACACCCGCTGAATTACGTCAGTCTGCTAACAATAAACCGTATATGTCGGGTGTGATTACGTCAGCCGATTATTTCGAAATGACTTATGGCTATCTCGAGATGAGTGCAAAGGTTGCAGGTGGTGAGGGCTTACTGTCGACGTTCTATCTTTTCAATCAGAATTTTGAGAAAAACAAGCCTGAAATCGACATCCTGGAATATGTCGGCTCAAGAGTTAATACGAGTTATCAGACATATCATTACTACGATAGTAATCGTGCACGCTGGGCTACTGGTGAGAAGCATTCCACCCCGACTATGGAGGCGGTCAACGCGGAGAATCTGAGTGCTGGATTTCATACCTATGCTGTTCTATGGGAACCAGGATTTGTTGTTTGGTATATCGATGGTCTAGAAGTTCGCCGTTTATCAGGAACACGCATTTCTGATGAACCTATGAATATCATTGGCCAAATGGTTATGGGTAGTGAATGGATAGGCTCTCCAATAGCATCATCGATACCCGCTGTGTTTGAAATTGACTATATACGCGCTTGGCAAAAACAGTAGGGTCCGCAAAAGATTTGTCTACTTAGACATGCGGTAGAGTGTATGCGCTAATGTAGAATTTCCATATGCTTAATTTGCGCCTTATTCTCAAGAACGGTAATAAGGTTGCTCAACTCGCTAACACCTAGCGGGTCTCTAAACACGATGGCGTACACGCCATCTGAATTAGTTTCAATATCTACCTGTTCTGTAAGCCTTTCCAATTCATATCTCTATATGACTCAGGTCTGCTCGTCTCTGTTGCTTGTCCAGCGTCTGGTTTACAAACCAAGGTGGCATAGGCACAATTTTATCGTACTCAGGATGATTGTTTATTTGATTTGTCATTGTGATTAATCCTGAAGGGCAAGTCGCAGCTGACGACGCGCGTGGAGCGTCCTGGTTTTAACAGTGTTCTTCGGACATCCTACAATACTTGCAATTTGACTCCTCGAATATCCTAATGCGACTAATTCAAGAACAGCTCGATGATTGCTACTGAGAGTAGACAGAGCTGTATTTATTTGGCTAATCTCCATCGCATTGTTCGCATATGTTCGTGGATTTACATTTGGCGTCGGCTCTACCAGGTTCTCCATTTGATAGGCAAGCTCTCTTTTTTCAGTATGCCTTGCGTTTTTATTGTAACTTTTTAGTGAACGTCTGTAGGCAATACCCAAAATCCAGGATGACACTTCAGATTGTTCAAGAAATTTGGAAGCATTATTCCAGACTGCATACAACGTATCGCAGGCCACCTCTTCAGCCGACAGGTGATCCTGCAACATTCTGATAGAGAATTTATAAACACGACCATGATACAAACGGAATAGTCGCTCAAATGCAGCTCGGTCGCCCTTAGCCACAGCGCGAACTAGTTCCACATCGCTATTATCGGCTGGTTCAAAGCTATTTGAATTTCGCAACCTAAGGTTGCTGCAAGCGTACCACCGGTTCGATTCTTTCTTCTGAACAAGTAGGTATCGGCTGTAGATCAAACGGTTCAATGCATGAGCAATTAATTGTTGAACCATGGGTTGAGTATTCGTAATCTACGGATAAATAGAACCACTTTGATGCGTATTCATTGGTGATTTAAAAATATTTTCTTTTGTAATGAACCCTTCCTGAGCGAGCCGGTACCTACTGCTGAATCAGTTATTGCCGAACGTACTTAGTGAGCTTGGCTGGCAGTTCTTTGTTGTGATTTTCGGCAGCTTCTAAGACTGAGTACAACTTAATAATTCCGTTTTAGTACTTAACCCACTGTGCTCCCTTGAAAGAGCTCAAATATTTTGACCACATACTCATATGGAGATCAACATTATGTCACTTATTCAATTTCCCACCTGAGCTCAGTTGTCAGCGCTGGCGGGGCTTGTTCTAACAACAGGAATCTGGCTGACGGTAACCACTGAAATCACTACAACATTAATAGGTACCGATCAAAATGCTCTGTTTGGAGTTGATGACACAGTACGAGATTTTCTATCTGTTAGTTGAGGATGCAATGGTGGAGGGGATCAAAGCCAACAGGGTGGTGATGCGCTTAGTGGTACGGAAGAGGATGATCTCCTAATTGGTGCATTAGGCATTGATGTATTGTTGGGCAACGGCGGCAACGACATTTTGATTGGTGGTACTGAGGATTTCAATTCTTTGAATCGCGATCGAGGTTTTGGTGGTGTTGGTGAGGATGTATGTGTTTGGGCACCAGGGGACGGTAACAACTTTTTTGATGGTGGTGAAGGCCTTGACATGCTGATACTGGAACTAATCGGAGAGCAGCGTGATGCTGCTGGCAATGAAGTGGGCGCCCCGTTTTTTCTTGTGAATCCGCCCACAGCAGCCGGTAGCCAAGATTTTGATGGAATTCATATTGATCCATCATCAGGTCTGCCCATCGTGAATGTGGCTGATGGTCCTGGATTTTGCGAGGTGTTTGACGGTAGTACTGACGACGCAGAACAAACTGAGCTGACAGTTCTGGGCCTTGATCACTTGGTTCGTTTCTCACTACGTGGCCCTGCGGCAGACTCGTCCAACCCAGACACCGGCCTGCGTTCTGCCATGCACATCGTAAACACAGAATCCCTTGTGTGTGTCAGTTCGACTGCAGGGGAGGTTGTGGTGCTGGATCTTACGACCAGTCCACTGGTCGTGTTGCGAAGGTTGCAGTGGTAGACATCGGAATGGATAACACCCATCCCGATCTCTTATCGAGTAGCGAGGCAACACGAAATTTTGTTGGTAGCAATGATGTAACTTTTCGCTCTGACACTCATGGAACAGCCATCGGCGGCGTGATCGCCGCTGATGTGGACAACCATACCGGTATGGTAGGTATCGCACCCGATGTAACGTTATTGGCACTCAAGGCTTGCTGGCACACACGTCAGGACAAGACCAAGGCACGCTGCAATTCGCTCGCGTTAGCAAAGGCGCTTAATTATTCTATTCAGCAAAAAGTGGACATAATTAACTTGAGCCTGACTGGGCCCCCAGATCCCGTGTTGGAGCGACTGGTGTTGGAAGCGCTGTCACGAGATATTGTTGTCATAGGGGCAAAACCTGCTCATGAGAAAAAGGCGTTTCCAGTTTCAATCCAAGGGACCATCGCTGTGTCTATGCCACGCAACAAATCAAAAACGATATCGTCTCCTGGACGTCGGGTGCTTAGCACTCGTCCGAACAAGCAATACGATTTTTTTGATGGCAGCTCATTTTCTACAGCGCACATAACAGGGTTGGCAGCCCTGATCCGCAGTCTGTCGCCAACGTTAACGCCGATCGAACTACTTGCGCTACTCGAAAAGACAGCGAATCCCAATACCTGTGCTGTCAACGCCTGTCGAACGGTTGAAACGATACGACGTCAAAACGATACAGAACTGGCAGATGTATCGTTGGTCTGCTAGACAGCGTTTTCTGAGTATTGAGTGAGTTGCCGCATGGTGTACCAATGCGCAACAAAGGCGGCAACAACGACAACTGAAACAATTGTGTAGAAAACGGACATCATCGGGTAGTCGAGATAGACGATGAGCCAGTAATTGATACTGACCGGTATGACAAGCTGACGGGCTATTCCAAGCACCATTGGGAACAGCGGTTGCTTCATAGCCTGTAAGGTAGCGGTGCTCAAGAAAAGTACAACATAGGCATAGAATGCGATAGCATCAATTTTAAGGTAGGTCGCACCAGTCAGTTTTATTGCTTCGTCATCAGTAAAAAATGCCATCATGGCCGGTGAAAGAAACACCATGATCGGGATGGACACAGCTGCCATTACCAGTCCTACTTTGAGTCCGGTCTGGTAGGTCTCCTTTACTCGATCGTGGTGGCCGGCTCCAAGATTCTGACCAGCAATTGCCATGACTGCGGCATTCAAACCTAGTGCAGGAAGTAATAGAACTTGCTCGAGTCGTAGTCCAACTGCGTAGCCTGCCACATGAGAACTACCAAATCGACCCAGCAGAGACACTGTTATAAAACCGCCTAGAATCATGAATAGCATGTTGAAACTAGCAGGTAATACCTGGCGAAGCAGAGTGATCCATTTCGAGGCGTGAAAGCGAGGTCGGGTGTATCTTCCTAGGGCCTTAGACAATACATAATATAAATAGACGGCAGATGCAGCTTTGATAATGACCGTTGCCAGTGCAAGTCCTGACACTCCCAAGTCGAGTGTAAATGTAAGTAGTGGATTCAATACAAGGTTCAGGAAGAAACCAACAGCCAATGCGTTACGATTAGATTTAGTGTCGCCCATTGCCATCAAAGCTCCAGCAGCGGCAAAGCTTAGAATAAAGGTGACTGCACCCAGCAGCGTTATGTTTACGTATTCCATAGATAGCGGAGCAATGGATGGCTCGGCGCCTAGAAAGATGACTAACGGCTCGGCAACATACCAACCTACCAGCAGAATCAGTCCACTAAGCAGCAACGACAAACCGAATACTTGGTCAACCCAGTCAGCAACGGCTGATTGGTCGCCTTGACCCACCAAAGGTGCAATAACTGCAGATGCCCCTGTTTGAACACCTATACCGATAGCTAGTAGCAGGAAGAAGACACTTCCTGCAATTGAAACACCGGCAAGAGCCTCGTCTGACAGCAGCCCTGCAAACCAGAAATCGCTTAGATTATACAAGGTGTTGAATATCATACCCATTGATGCAGGGATGGAGAGTCGCACCAGATGGCCTAAAATTGGGCCCTCAGTAAGAGACTGATTGTTACTTAGCATGTAGTTAATATTGTCTGCTGATCGATGCGAAGTATCCTTTTGTTTTATAAACGGGAATACTCTTTGCTGCGTATTAATATGTGTTACTAAATATGTATTAGTACTGCACAATATTATATACACGGCTATGAAAGTTTGTAGCCAATTTTCACGTAGGAAAGAATTATGAAGACTGTTACGTTACTCGACGGCGGAATGGGCCAGGAACTTGTCCGGCGTTCAGGCAAGACTCCGTCACCACTATGGTCAGCGCAGATCATGTTGGACATGCCTGAAATAGTGGAACAGTTGCATCTGGATTTTATTCAAGCCGGCTCGACAGTGATTACCGTGAATGCTTACAGTGCTACCCCTGAGCGCCTTCGACTGCAGGGACAAGCTGGCAAGTTTGATTCAATACAGGCAGCGGCAGTAGCCGCCGCTCTAAGCGCTCGGGAAAAATCTGGTGTTGAGGGTGTACAAATTGCGGGATGCTTGCCTCCGCTTGTGGCAAGTTTCCATCCTGAGTTAGCACCACCCCAAGAAAGTTCGATGGAGCACTATCGTCGTATCGTTGCGGCTCAGAGCCCGCATGTGGACTTTTTCTTGTGTGAAACAATGGCCAGCAAATCGGAGGCTGTATATGCATCAATAGCTGCGCTTGAAAGTGGCAAACCAGTCTGGGTTGCACTTACACTCGATGATGAGAAAGCTGCATGTCTGAGAAGTGGTGAGCTATGGCAAGAGGCAGTCCAAGCCATTCAGGAAATCGGAGTTAGCGCAATATTACTCAATTGTTCCAGACCAGAAACTATAAGTGAGGTCTGGGAGGAATTCGTTGCTGGGTGTGATGTACCTGTAGGAGCTTATGCAAACGGCTTTCGTGCAGTAACGGCATTGGAACCTGGTGGGACTGTCGATTCACTGGAGATACGGCACGATCTTGGACCCGAGACCTATGCAAAGTTCGCTATGGACTGGTTAGCAAAGGGTGCCACGCTGATTGGCGGGTGCTGTGAAGTTGGTCCTGCGCATATTGCGCACCTACGGCAGGAATTGTCCAAACGTTCTGCCTGATTCGAATCTGGCCTGTAAAGACGTACATAGCAGGGTGGCCAAATTGGCCAACCTGCTAGTGTCGGAACTACTTATACGATTTGCTGTGGACGCATGTCGTCTTTACTTACACCAGCAACCGCGTTTGGCGCTGTCATCGCATCACGACGGAATGGCTCGCCCAGTTCCTGGTTCAGGACCACTTCAATGAATGTCGTTACTCTGTCATTCATTTGCTCTTTAACGGCTGTGTTTAACGCTTCAGTTAGTTCTTCTGTGGTTGTTACCTTGACTCCTTTGAGTCCACAAGCATCAGCAATTTGCGCGTATTCAACGCCTTGATTCAGCTCAGTTCCAACAAAGTTATCGTCGTACCATAATGTGGTGTTGCGCTTCTCAGCACCCCACTGGTAGTTACGGAAAATAACCATGGTGATTGGTGGCCAATCGTTACGACCACAAGCGGTCATTTCATTCATGGAGATACCGAAAGCACCGTCACCTGCAAATCCAACAACAGGCACGTCAGGGCAACCAATCTTTGCACCTAGGATGGCGGGTAAACCGTAACCACAAGGACCAAACAGACCTGGTGCCAAATATTTACGACCCTTTTCGAATGTTGGGTAAGCGTTACCGATCGCGCAGTTGTTGCCAATGTCGCTAGAGATGATGACATCTTCTGGCAGCGAGTCACGAATAGCTAGCCATGCAGCACGTGGTGACATACGATCTGGCTCACGATTACGCGCACGTTCGTTCCACGTAATACCTTCGTCGTTGTCTTCTTCATGCTCCATGGATACGAGCTCTTGAGCCCAACGATCTTTGGTGAGTTTGACCAGCGACTTTCTATCAGCACGACCAGCATCGCCTGCTGTTTTTGTCAACTGAGCTTTAATTTGCTCGGCAACGTACTTGGCATCACCCTGGATGGCAACGTCAACACGCTTAGTTAAGCCAATACGGTCAGAATTGATGTCGACTTGAATTAATTTTGCTTCAGTCGGCCAGTAGTTCATGCCATAGCCAGGAAGCGTTGAGAAGGGATTTAAACGTGTGCCTAATGCCAGTACAACGTCAGCTTTCGCAATGATTTGCATGGCAGCTTTTGAGCCGTTGTAGCCCAGTGGGCCCATAGCTAGTTCATGCGAACCTGGGAAAGCGTCGTTATGCTGGTAGTTACAGCACACAGGTGAATCCAGAATTTCCGCCAGTTGACGAGATGCGTCAATAGCACCACCAATAACTACGCCAGCACCGTTCAGAATGACAGGGAATTTGGCTTCAGACAGAAGAGCTGCAGCTTGGCTAATTGCTTCGGCTCCACCACGAGGGCGTTCCAGACGGATAACCTGAGGCAATTCGATGTCAATAATCTGCGTCCAGTAATCGCGAGGCATGTTGATTTGTGCCGGACCTGAGCAGCGCCATGCTTGCTCGATAACGCGGTTCAGGACTTCAGCAACGCGAGACGGATCACGCACTTCTTCTTGGTAAGCCACCATGTCTTCAAACAGTTTCATCTGCTCGATTTCCTGGAAACCTCCTTGACCGATACTTTTGTTCGCCGCTTGAGGAGTCACCAACAACATAGGTGTATGGTTCCAGTAAGCAGTTTTGATCGGCGTTACAAAGTTCGTAATGCCAGGGCCGTTTTGTGCGATAGCCATGGACATTTTGCCAGTGGCTCGAGTGAAGCCGTCGGCGCTCATGCCCGCGTTACATTCGTGGGCACAATCCCAGAATTTAATGCCCGCAGCAGGGAAGAGATCGGAAATCGGCATCATTGCTGAGCCGATAATGCCGAATGCATTGTCGATACCGTGCATTTGAAGAACCTTGATGAAGGCTTCTTCAGTCGTCATTTTCAATTTGGCGTACTCCTGCTGGGCAATAGTTATAGGTATTAGGGCAAAGCAAATCGGTGTTCTGGTGCACTTCTTTGGTATATACGAAGAAACGCTAAAACAGTTTGGCGGCTATGGGTCTACTGACCTTGATGGCACGACCGGATCTGCAATCTCTCACGATTGACATATTAGCTCAAAGTGAGAGCTGAGCATTGCGCCACATGCAGGTTGGTGCATTGGTCCACGACGAATAAATCAGCCGTCGAGGGTCAATATGACCTAAGAAATCGTGTATTTGTGAGCATTATCGTTGAATCCTCGTCATTCATATGATTGCACTGAATAAGTGCGCTTGGTTCTTGGTGATGAGCAGATCTGGCAGTTTCCTACTTCTGTATCTGTCGAGCACGGTTTAATACATCGATACCCAGTTGATCGTAGACATGCAGCAAATCCACCAATACCCAGTTTTCGCGGATAAGTCCGTTTTCCAGGCGCCAGAAGTCCAGACTCCTGAGTGTGATTTTTTGTCCGGTAGGCGCCAGCCCAAGCCAGCCGTCACCAGTAATCTTTTGCGCCATATTTGGCCAGCCTGTCACGGCAGCAAAGTCTCCGTCTGCAATAAAATGGTGTGTAGCTTCAGTCGGATATTGCCCACGGTCGGGCATTGCGTTAAGAAACGGAATCTGATGGAACTGACGAAAACCATCAATGCCCCGGCAGGTGCCGATTCCGGATGGACCGTACCAGTTCATCTTTGGGTGCCAGAATTTTTCCATTTCCATAACTTCGGGACCCCCTTCCAATGGGTGGCGAGTCATGGCTGTCAGCATGTCAATAATGTGTGTGCGAGTGGATTCGCTCTGTGTAACGTTGTAGTAGCCAGAAACTATGCCATCGTTTGATGCCGGTCCAGGTACGTGAATTTCGCATCCCAGACTCGGTGCCATAGGCCAGGCATTAGCTTGTCTAAGCCAATCAGGGATATCCCAAACAGCCTGAATTTCGACGATGCGTTTATTTTCTATCCGGAAAAACTCGTGAAACCGCATTGTGACCACATGGCCAGTTGGTCTGATCCCCATCCAAGTGTTGGCGAACACACCCGTGTAGAAGCCAGCGCATCCAACCCATTGCTCGCCAGTTTCTGAGGGGCCGGCAATTCTGATGTAATCTCGACGTTCCAGATCGGGTATAGCTTCGAGTAAATCCTGGTAAACCCTATTATAGAAACTTGTCGGCCCAACCATGTCACCAAACGGGTGGCATAACCGTACACTACAGTCGGCTGTCAGGAGACGTTCAAGCGTATGCAGGACGTTGCCACTCTCAAAGTCGTACATGGCATCGCACAATTGCCGAACCAGATTCTTGTTCTGGCTCTGAATGTCGTTAGTCATCGATGGAAAGTTCCGATAAAGCTGCGTGTATGTTCGATGGAATGCCCGTCGACTGTCCCGTTGCCCTATCTACGAATACGTGTGTGAAGGTGCCATGTGCGGATGCGATGGCGTTAGCATCGCAAAATATACCGACACCGTACTCAACTGAGCGAGTACCAATACGATTAACCCGCATTCCAGCATTGATTGTTGATGGAAATTTTATTGGACTCAAATATTGGCAGTTGGACGCAACAATAAAACCCACGATAGGTGATGTGGCTATGTTGAGTCCACCTCTTTCTATGAGAAAAGAATTACACACGGTGTCAAAGTACGTGTAATACACGGCATTATTGACATGCCCATAAACGTCATTATCAATCCATCGTGTACTTATGGATTTGAAATACGCATAGTGTCCGCGTTGAGTATCGTTTTCTGTACTTAAGTGTTTAGGCATTGCCAATCTTAACCCCAGTGTTAACTTGCAACACGCGCTCATATTAAAAAAA